>JASGGE010000056.1:0-22590 GCA_047605205.1 Siphonobacter sp. | reverse complement strand
GAAAACTGTCACAATATGGGTCTGGCTGGATGCTAGATCAACACCCGAAATTGGGGAAGGTCGTTCGGCATACGGGGGATAATCCTGGTTATAAAACCCAGTTCATCCGCTACATTGATGCTAACAAAACGGCCATTGTCCTTTGCAACAATGATCACCCCAGGCTACTGGATTTGGTGAAGTTAATAAATGAAGTCATTCCGGATCTGAAATAAAACAAAAAACGCTGACTGATGGAAGGTCAGCGTTTTTGTTTTACATGACATTAATGCTGAAAATACAATACATTCTTTGAGAAAACGATGAGAAAATGTGATGCGAATGCGGCGGTTTCGATGAATTTTTTCCAGTATATGAAGTACAAAAACCTGCTATGGTAATGATAGGGTAAAAACGCATTTGAAGCCTCTTTAAATTACTGAACCAATTCAATTAACAAATGAAAAAAACGCTTATCTTACTTTTACTGGCTTTTCTGAATTCAACCGGTTTTGCTCAAAACCAACTTACGATCCGGGCAGCTACGGATACAGTTACCATTAGCAGGCACATTTATGGGCATTTTGCCGAACACCTGGGTCGCTGTATTTACGGTGGAATTTACGTGGGAGAAAACAATACGAAAATCCCCAATCAGAATGGCGTGCGTACCGATATAGTGGAGGCTCTTAAAAAACTTAAAATCCCCAACTTACGCTGGCCTGGCGGCTGTTTTGCGGATACCTATCACTGGAAAGATGGCGTAGGCCCTAAAGACAAACGTCCTACGATTGTCAATACCTGGTGGGGTGGGGTGACGGAAGACAACAGCTTCGGAACCCACGATTTCCTGAATATGTGTGAACTATTAGGTACCGAACCTTATCTGGCAGGAAACGTAGGCAGTGGCACTGTTCAGGAGTTAGCCGACTGGGTTCAATATGTGAATTTTAATGGTGTAAGCCCCATGTCGAACTGGCGAAAGCAAAACGGTCGTGATAAGGCCTGGAAAGTTAGCTTTTGGGGGATTGGTAATGAAGCCTGGGGCTGCGGAGGAAATATGCGGGCTGAATACTACGCCGATATCTACCGGAAGTACGCCACGTTTATGTCGGACTGGGATAATTCGGGTAAGCTTTTCAGAATCGCCTCAGGAGCGAGTGATGCTAATTATCACTGGACCGAAACCCTCATGAAAAATATTCCGCATGGAATGTTAAGCGGGATTGCCATGCACCATTATTCTGTTCTGGACTGGAAGCAAAAAGGGCCCTCAACAAACTTCAGTGAAGAGCAGTATTTCGGGATTATGAAACAGGCTTTGTTGATGGAAGAACTCGTTCAGAAGCATAGCGAAATTATGGATAAGTATGACCCAAAGAAAAAAGTAGCTATGGTAGTAGATGAATGGGGTGGCTGGTATGAAGTGGAACCCGGCACAAATTCGGGGTTCCTATATCAACAGAATACCATTCGGGATGCGATGATTGCGGGAGTTACCCTAAACATTTTCAATAATCACGCTGATCGCGTACGCATGGCAAACCTGGCTCAGATTGTGAATGTATTACAGGCTGTCATTCTGACTAAAGAAGAGAAAATGCTCTTAACGCCTACCTACCACGTGATGGAAATGTACAACGTGCATCAGGATGCCAAACGCTTGCCTGTACAAGTGAAAAGCAATGACTATACCTTTGGTTCGGGCAAGCTTCAGGCCGTATCGGCTTCTGCTTCACAGGATAAAAATGGCTTAACCCATATCTCACTCGTTAATATCGATCCAAAGCAACCGCAGGAAATTAGCATTAGTCTGGAGGGATTGAACCTGAAAACTGTAAAAGGTCGTGTGTTAACATCTGCCAGTATGCAGGACTACAATACCTTCGAAAATCCAACAAAAATTAAACCTGCTGCGTTTACTGAAGCCAGCCTTTCCGGAACTCAGCTGAAAGTAAAACTGCCACCCGTTTCGGTAGTTGTATTAGAGCTGAAATAAAATTCGATGGGAAATTTTAAGGATTATTGGTCTTATATTCAGGAGAATAAACATTTTTGTATGCAACAAAGTGTCAAAAAGACACATACTTGTTCCTTAAATCAATATTATAATGCGATTTCCATCCGTATTTAAACCTCTGATTTCTCTGACACTGGCAGGCCAGCTTTGGGCTCAAACCCCTATTGTTGTTAACGTGAGCCAGCCTAAAGCCGATGTTCAGCCTACCATGTGGGGTATTTTTTTTGAGGATATCAACATGGGAGCTGATGGTGGCCTGTATGCTGAACTTGTTAAAAATCGCTCGTTTGAATTTACAACGCCTTTGATGGGATGGCAGGAACATAAAAATCCCAAAGGGAGTGTATTGGTAATCAATCGTCCGGATCATCCCGCTAATCCTCGTTTCCTGCGGGTAAAAAACGAAGGTGAAAAATACGGAATTACCAACGAAGGATTTCGGGGCATGGGAATCAAACAGGGCGTGGGTTATGATTTTTCGGTATTATCCCGGAATGTAGAAGGGAATATTACCCTGAAGCTTGAACTGGTGAAACCTGATGGACAAGTGTTGGGGGCGGCTTCGTTGCCTTTGACAAGTACAGACTGGAAAAAGCATAGTGTAAGCTTCACGGCAAATGCTACCGAGCCTAAAGCCAAATTCAATGTTTGGTTTGAAGGTACCGGAACCGTTGATCTGGACATGATTTCGCTCTTTCCAAAGGATACCTGGAAAAACCGCCCTGGGGGTTTGCGGGCAGATCTGGTTCAGCTATTGGCTGATATGAAACCCGGATTTGTGCGTTTTCCGGGCGGCTGTATTGTAGAAGGGTATGATCTGGAACGGCGTTATCAATGGAAAAATACCGTAGGCTCCATTGAAGGCCGTAAAGGTGAGATTAACCGCTGGAATACCGAATTCAAACACCACCTTACGCCTGATTACTTCCAGAGTTTTGGCCTTGGCTTTTTTGAATACTTTCAGTTAGCTGAAGACATTGGAGCGGCTCCGCTTCCTATCCTGAACTGCGGCATGGCCTGCCAATACAATTCGGGCGAAGTAGTGCCCGTAGACGAACTTGACCCCTACGTTCAGGATGCCCTTGATCTGATAGAGTTTGCCAATGGTTCTGCTGATACGCGATGGGGCAAACTACGGGCCGAAATGGGGCATCCGGCACCATTCAATTTAAAGTACATGGGTATTGGAAATGAGCAATGGGGGCCTCAGTATATTGACCGCTTCATTATCTTCCAGAAGGCCATTAAAGAGAAGTACCCTGAAGTAAAACTGGTTTCCAGTGGCGGCCCTTATGCTTCTGGTGAACTCTTTGGCTTTTTGAATGGTAAACTACGGGGTTTGAAAGCTGATATTATCGATGAACATTATTACATGAAACCCGAGTGGTTCCTCGAAAGTGCCAATCGGTATGATGAGTATGATCGGAATGGCCCTAAGATTTTTGCGGGCGAATACGCCGCTCATAGTAAAAGCGGAGGCAGTGCTGAAAACCGGAATACCTGGCGGTGTGCCCTGGCGGAAGCTGCTTTCATGACCGGTCTGGAACGGAATGCAGACGTGGTTACCATGGCTTCATATGCTCCATTATTTGCCCATATTGACGCCTGGCAGTGGTCGCCCGATTTAATCTGGATGAATAACCTACAGGCTTTCGGCACGCCTAATTACTATGTGCAGAAACTGTATGCAACGAACAAAGGAACTAAAACGTTGCCTGTTTCAGCCAATAATCGGGTGGTTTCGGGGCAGAACAAACTCTATGCTTCGGCCACCTGGGATGAGCCAACAAAAGAGGTTATTCTGAAACTGGTTAATACTTCTGATGAGCCTCAAACCCAGGAGCTGGTATTGGAAGGCGTGAAAAAGTTAGCCACCAAAGCTAAATGCTGGGTGTTACAGAGCGAGGATAAAGAAGCCATGAATAGCTTCGAAGCCCCTAAAAACGTAAGTCCGACTGAAGAAGAAGTAACGCTGAAGGGCTCAAAATTAAAGCTGACACTGGCTCCGCAATCCTTTACGGTGATGCGGGTGAAGGTGTTGAAGTAAGAATCGTTTACAAAGAGATAAAAGCGGCCGGAATGGAAATTCCGGCCGCTTTATCTTTACAGAGTCCCTTCAGTAAAAATAGGAGACAAAAATTAACGACTCAGTATGACGTTTTTAGAAGCAGATATGAGTTGCACTTCGCCATTTGCAGGCTGCCAGAAATACCAAAGCTGATACTTCCCGGGAGGAAATTTAGTTTTCCAGAAATGCGAATAGTACGTATTGGTGTAGTAATTACCCGTAAGTAGCATCTGAGAAACCGAATTGGTTTCCTGCATTACAGGCAGAACGAATTTATGGTCATTGTTAATTAAAGCGAAGTAAATGGGTTTGCCAGATACTGAGGTAGGAACGTGAAGTGTGATCTTATTACGATCAGCTCTTGACATATTCATTTCATAATTCTGAATAACGGAAGTTTGTACAGGCCAGCTTCGGGCATTCAACGATGAATTTAGCGTGGGGTTGGCAAGCTGTTTCTCATAGGGGAAAGGAGGAAACACGAAAACACCTTCTTTCGTTAAATCACGAACTAGGTAAGGAAAGGCAGTAGGGTGATTCCAGAACAGCCTTTCTTTGTATTTCTCGCCAAAAGAGCAAAGCATTTGATCATGAGCAATGTAATAACCATCCAGGCTTAATTGCTCGCTCATGGAACGTACTTTCGATAGATATAAAAAATAAGAAGAAAAATTAAGGCCTATAGCTATGCCTACGGAAGTAAATACAAAACCTTTCAGTAAGAACAGGTTGTAATGAATAAGCATCCGAAGAACAGCCAGATACACACAAGCTACTAAAACGGTGGCAAAGATGACATACCGTCTTGAGAATAAGTTACCGCCATGTAACAGACTCAAATCAACTGGGCGGGCTAAAACGAGCATGGCTCCGGTTGCCATAAAAAACAAAATGGAACCAGAGAGAAACCAGTAGGTCCAGTGAGTTGGTTTGTACTTTACCGTAATGAAAAACCAGATTACCGAAATCAGCAAAAGAATCGCTCCGAAAAGTACACAAACGGTTGTATCGAAATAATAAGGTTTGTAGGCAATATGGAAATGATCTTCGTAGAAGATGTTACCAATAAACCCCAAGAAAAACAGTAAGTTACGGAATGGATGCTGAAATAAGGCAGCTCGATCTTTTGGGATAAATTCGTAATCGTACAGAAAATAAAAAGAGATAATGCAAGCAGCTGTTACGAACCAGATGGACAGAAAACGAAAACGTTTCTGAAAAGCCAGCATAAGCCCTCCAATAATCCATACGGACATGCCGCTTCCGCTAATGAATGAAATGGTAATGGCTGAACACAGCCCGATCAGATTTCCTTTTTTCGTTTGCTGGCTAATGCCAAAAGCAGCCAGTAAGGCAAAGAATACCAGCGAAGTATTTTGTATAGAGGCAATACCCCAGTAAGCGTTTTCGTAGAATAATAAGCTGAAAATCAGTATAGATACTGGGACAAAATAGCGTAAGGGCAAACGCTCAGTTGAGTGGAACGCGTATAATAAATAAGTAATGCCTAGTAAAAAGCAGTTCCCTACAATTATTTGAGCCTTAATATTTTCATTCCCACAAATCAGATCAATGCCACACATAATGATTCGCTCAAAGGCAAATCGGTGTTCATTCACTTGTTCAAAAAAAGCCTGAAGGCGTTCACTGAACGTGGGAGCCGTCTTCATTCTCAAAAACGTGTCGAGAAGAAGGTAGTCGTCTACATAAGGTACATTAACCGTGTTTGATACTAAAACATAAAAAAAATAGACAATCGGAATACCAATCAGTAATAGAGCCGAAACCCTTTTTGTTTGTGGAGTCCGGGCAAATAACCAAAAAATAAAACAACTGAGCACAAGAAAGAAATACAGCGGCAAGAAGGTTGGGAAGAGGGGAAACATAGTAAAGTTATTCTTTGATTTTCAATTAGTTAATGATACTGTCGTATGGCGAAACTGTGTTGAGAATGCTAAGTTATAGGCGAATATAAGGTTTTTGGAAAAGACGAACGATCCCTTCAGATCATTCAACTAAATGAAGATCGTTCAACACCGCTAACGAAGGAAAAGTACTAGAGCGAAAGACAGGACCTTATCTGGTTTTTAAGACCGGTATAATCCTCATGAAAAAGATGCAAGAATCACAAAAAGCCTCATTACTTCATATTATTGAGGCAACGAGGCTTTGCAACGGTTAGGATAACTTTATTAATCCAGTGCTTCTTCTACTGAAGCCTCCGGGGCATTTTTCTTCACGGATTCAATCCCATTCTCACGGCCAGCTTCACTTTCATACATCTCACTGGAACCAATCACCTGGCCATTACCAGCTTTTAAGTTAAAATAAGGTTTCCCATTTGATGAGGTCTTACGATCATACTTGCTATCATCGGGAGCATTTTTCTTTACCGATTCAATGCCATTCACACAGGCAGCTTTAGTCGTATATCCTTCACTGGTCAGGATAATTTGGCCATTACCTGCTTTCAAGTCAAACTGGAATTCGCCATTTTTTCTGGTTTTAATTACAAATTTTCCCATGATTAATTTAAATTATTGGTAGATAGCTGCATTTTTGAATGCCACAAGAGATTGCTCAAAAATAGAAATTTTATGAAAGGATGAATGCTATCTATAATAAATTACTTTAGAAGTATTAAGTATGTATTGCCTAGAGAAGGAAATGACACAGCGAATAATTGGAATGTAAAAATAATGTGTTTAATTGACACGATTAAGCCCAGCCCCTAATTTTCAAGCAAACCTATGTTAGTCCAGTATCCACATTCGAATCGAGTTTTAGTAGCAACGGACTGTATCATTTTTGGCTTTGACGGAGAAAATCTGAAGGTGTTACTCATTAAACGGAGTTTTGAGCCAGAAAAAGGAAAATGGTCGCTTATGGGTGGGTTTATGAATGAAGATGAAGACCTGGAAGTAGGAGCAAAGCGGATTTTATATGAGTTAACAGGCCTGGAAAATGTCTATATGGAACAGTTACAGGCTTTTGGTGAAGTAGGCCGTGATCCGGTGGAACGCACGGTATCGGTTAGTTTTTACGCTCTGATTAACATTCATGATGCCGAACTGGCTCGCTCCCGGAATGGATACTGGTTTAGTTTAAAAGATAGACCTGTTTTGATATTCGATCATGACCGGATGGTTGATAAGGCTCTGGAACGGCTGAGGTATAAGGCGGCTTTACACCCTATTGGTTTTGAATTACTTCCGGAAAAATTTACGATTCCTCAGTTGCAGAAACTATATGAAGCAATTTATGATCATTCGTTCGACCGGCGGAATTTTAGCCGCAAAATCCTGTCAACCAAACTCTTAATTGACACCGGAGAGAAAAACGAACAGGGAATTACCAAGAAAGCAATTCTTTATACACTCGATAAAGAACGTTATCAGAAACAGTTCAATGCTTTTCTGCATTTTATTAATGCCTTCTAAGTTTTCAGTGGTGTGCTGCAATAATTAAAGTTTCTCGATGCTGATGTAGGGTACTTTACTGAAAAAGGAGGTCTTCAGAAAGACTAACAAACTATAGTAATCCATTTTCTTCTCAACGTAACTGAAGACAGAAACTGTAAGATAACATAGATTATAACAAAATGTGTCAAGTTAACACTTTAAACCTGAAATGAATTCGAAATATGTAATCGGAGTAGATTATGGAACCGACTCCGTAAGAGCTCTGGTCTTGAATGCATATACCGGTGAAGAGATGGGCACAGCCGTATATGAATACGCCCGCTGGAAGCAGGGTTTATATTGTGATGCTCCGCATTCTCAGTTTCGCCAGCATCCGCTCGACTATCTGGAAGGTCTGGAAAATACCATCAATGAGGCTCTTACCAATGCTTCAGAAGAAGTAAGGCAAAATATTGTTGGCATTTCGATTGATACCACGGGTTCAACGCCCGGCCCTGTTGACGAAAACGGAACCTTACTGGCTTTATTACCTGAATTTTCCGAGAACCCCAATGCCATGTTTATTCTCTGGAAGGATCATACCGCCAATAAAGAAGCTGAAGAGATTAACAAACTGGCTCACCAGTGGGACGTTGATTTTACCAAGTACGTAGGGGGCATTTATTCATCAGAATGGTTCTGGTCAAAAATCCTGCATACGGTACGGGTTGATGAACAGGTCCGGGAGAAAGCATTTTCCTGGATTGAACATTGTGATTGGGTTTCTGCTGTATTAACGGGTAATACAAATCCGCTTACCTTAAAACGGAGTCGTTGTGCGGCTGGACATAAAGCCTTATGGCACGCCGACTTTAATGGCTTACCTTCTGAAGAATTCTTAACCAAACTTGATCCTCTATTGGCGGGATTACGTGATCATCTTTTTCAGGATACCTATACTTCGGATGAATCAATGGGAACCATTTCCCCCGAATGGGCCGAAAAACTAGGTATTTCAGAAGAAGCAGTTATTGGAGTAGGAGCGTTTGATGCTCATATGGGAGCCATCGGAGCGGATATAGAAGCGTATTCGCTTTGTAAAGTAATTGGTACCTCTACCTGTGACATGCTGGTAGCACCGACTGATGAAATTGGAAACCTGCTCATTCGCGGAATTTGTGGTCAGGTAGATGGCTCTATCGTCCCCGGTATGCTGGGTATGGAAGCCGGTATGTCGGCTTACGGGGACATTTATGCCTGGTTGCAGAAGCTCGTTGTTCAGCCCGTTCGTGAGTTATTGGGTGATGAAGTTGCTGACGATCTACGCAAAAAACTCATTCCGTATCTTTCTGAAAAAGCAGCTCAACTACCCCTTACCGAACATGATCCCGTGGCTATTGACTGGTTTAATGGTCGCCGCACACCCGACGCTAATCATACACTCAAAGGAGCTATTATGGGCTTAAATCTAGGTAGTGATACGACCCGGGTGTTTAAGGCATTGGTAGAAGCAACGGCTTATGGATCAAAAAATATCGTAGACCGTTTTGTGCAGGAAGGTGTCCCGATTAAACAGGTTATTGCGATTGGTGGAGTTGCCCGTAAGTCGGCTTTTGCCATGCAGACCTTAGCTAATGTGCTGAACGTACCTATCAAAATTGCGAAGTCAGACCAGGCTTGTGCCTTAGGAGCAGCCATGTTTGCTGCTGTCGCAGCGGGTGTTCACGCTACGATTGAAGAAGCCCAGGCGGCGATGACTTCGGGGTTTGATGCCGTATATGAACCACAACCAGAAAAGGCAAAAGTATATCAGGTGTTGTATCAGAAATTCCTGTCGCTTGGTCGTTTTGTAGAATTTGGCTAACCAATTCAAGAACCATTTCAACTATCATGTCAAGTGCTGGTAAGGTCTATCAGCAATCCCATTTTATATTATTATCATGCTTGATTTAAAACAATTTGAAGTCTGGTTTGTCACAGGTAGCCAGCATTTATACGGTGAAGAAACCCTCCGCCAGGTAGACGAACATGCAAAGATTATTGCTGATTTTCTGGATAAAGCCCTGCCGGTACGAATGGTTTTCAAACCCGTTGTGAAAACGCCAGATGAAATCTACCGAATTGTTCAGGAGTCGAATGTCGCTCCTGATTGCGTAGGGATCATCACCTGGATGCACACCTTTTCGCCCGCTAAAATGTGGATTCTGGGCCTGAAAGCCCTTCAGAAACCCCTGCTGCATTTGCATACGCAATTCAACCGGGACATTCCCTGGGGTGATATCGACATGGATTTCATGAACCTGAACCAGTCGGCTCACGGCGACCGCGAATTTGGCTTCATGATGTCACGTATGCGGATGAATCGTAAGGTGGTGGTAGGTTACTGGCAGCAGGAAGATGTAATTGAGAAAATCAGCATTTGGGCTCGTGTTGCTTCCGCTAAATACGATATGCAGGGTATGAAAGTGCTGCGTTTTGGTGATAACATGCGTCAGGTAGCCGTAACCGAAGGCAATAAAGTATCGGCTGAAATGACTTTCGGGTATTCGGTCAATACTCACGGAATTGGTGATTTGGTGAAAGTAGTTAATCAAATCTCAGAGGCCGAAATTGATAAACTGATTTCCATTTATGAAGACGAATATCAGGTTGTGAATTCGCTTCGCCAGAATGGCGAATTCCGCCAGTCCCTGCGGGAAGCTGCCCGGATTGAGTTAGGAATGAAGGCTTTTCTGGAAGACGGTAACTTCAAAGCCTATACCGATACCTTCGAAGATCTGCACGGCATGGCTCAGCTTCCCGGTATTGCTTCTCAGCGTTTAATGGCGGCTGGTTATGGCTTTGGTGGTGAAGGCGACTGGAAAACGGCGGCTATGGTGCATACTATGAAAGTAATGGCCAGCGGACTGAAAGGCGGTAATTCCTTCATGGAAGATTATACCTATCACTTTGACCCGAACAATAAACTGGTGCTGGGCTCACATATGCTGGAAATTTGTCCTTCCATTGCCGATGGTACCGTTTCCTGCGAAATCCACCCATTAGGTATTGGTGGTAAGGCAGATCCGGTTCGTCTGGTGTTCAATTCTGCGGCTGGTTCGGCCCTAAATGTTTCAGTAATCGACGTCGGGAATCGCTTCCGTGTGCTGGTTAATGAAGTAGAAGCGGTAGCTCCCGTTGCTGATTTACCTAAACTACCCGTTGCTCGCGTGCTTTGGAAGCCTCAACCTGATATGCAAACCGGTTGTGCTGCCTGGATTCTGGCGGGAGGAGCTCACCATACAGTATATAGCCAGAACTTAACAACTGAATACATTGAGGACTTTGCCGAAATGCTGGATGTAGAACTGGTTGTGATTGATAAGGATACAAACCTGCGTCAGTTCAAAAATGAGCTTCGCTGGAATGATGTAGCCTATAAATAAAAAATAGGATTTCTCACATCGTCGTAAAAAGCCACGCCATATGTCTTATAAAAGCCTGAAAGAAGAGTGCTACGAAGCGAATATGATGCTCCCGAAGCTCAATCTGGTTGTGTTTACGTTTGGAAATGCTTCGGTCGTCGATCGCGATAAAGGGGTCTTTGGCATTAAACCCTCTGGCGTTCCATACGAATTTCTGAAACCAGAAGACATCGTCATCTGTGATTTCGATGCGAAAGTAGTAGAAGGCGAAAAACGCCCTTCGTCTGATACCAAAACACACGCCGTACTGTTTAAAACATGGGAAAAAATTGGTGGTATTGTGCATACGCATAGTACTTACGCAACGGCCTGGGCACAGGCTCAGCTTGATATCCCGATTTTAGGCACGACCCACGCCGATCACTTAACGGTAGATATTCCCTGTGCTCCACCGATGGATGATGAAATGATCAAGGGTAATTATGAGTATGAAACGGGTTTTCAGGTATTGAATGAGTTTGAACGCCGGAACCTTTCATACGAAGAAGTAGAGATGATTTTACTGGCAAATCACGCTCCGTTTACCTGGGGGAAAACAGCTGAAAAAGCTGTGTATAATGCTGGCGTTCTGGAAGCCGTTGCTCAGATGGCTTATCTGGCCTGCACTCTCCGGGCGGATGTGCCTCGTTTGAAGCAAACCTTAATTGATAAACACTTTTTCCGTAAGCATGGCAAAGATGCCTATTACGGCCAGGGCTGTTAAGTATTTGGCGGGGCAATTCATGGGTTGTCAGAGGAAGATTCCTTGTATCACTAATAGGCATTACCGGCTTGATTCTGACGAGTTATGGCGTGTTTTATTAATAGAGAACGGTACTGGATGAGACCTGATAACTATGGAATAGTCTAAACGCGAATCAATATAAATTTTACTAATCTTTCGAATCGTACGTGAAGAATTGTTCCTTCGCGTACGATTTCCTTTTTGAAAACGATTATGAAAAAGAAAGCCTTAATCTTCGATATGGATGGTACCATGGTGGACAATATGATGGTTCACCACCACGCCTGGCAATCGAAATTAGCGGAGATTGGTATAAGCTCTTGCGGCCCTGAGCATACAGGGCCGTTTGCCTGGCAATCGAAATTAGCGGAGATTGGTATGGTAATGACTTTGGACGAAGTTATTGCCACCTGTCACGGAAAAAATGACGATATCCTCGTCCGGATTTTTGGAGACCAGTACACCTTCGAGGAACGTGATCGGATCTCATACGAAAAAGAAGTCCGTTATCGGGAAGTTTTTCTGGAACAGTTACGTCTCATCGACGGTTTGCCAGAGCTCCTGGAAGAAGCCTGTCAATTGGGTATTCCGATGGGGATCGGTACAGCGGCCCGGCTTGAAAATGTTGATTATGTGCTGGATAACCTGAATATCCGTCATTATTTCGGAGCCATTGTCTGTGATCGGGACGTAACCGAAGGCAAACCTCACCCCAGTGTTTTCTTCAAGGTGGCCGAATTATTGGGCGTTGCTCCTGAAACCTGTCTGGTATTTGAAGATTCCCCCACCGGAGCCCACACCGCTCTGAACGCCGGTATGGACGCTATCATCCTTACCACAACTCACCAGGCAGAAGAATTTGAACCCTTCTCCAGCGTACGTAAATGCGTAAAGGATTATACGGAAATTGATTTGAAGCAGGAGCTAGCCAAGTAAATTATTGCAAAATTCCCGATCAAAATCTGCCTTTGTTGTTTGGAGTGCTTACTGTTCCGGATGTTAAAATCAAAGAGCAACATTCGGAACAATGGATAGTGTATGGCTGTAGGTACATCCAGAAGTAATACCTGTGGATTATGGAATAAGGCTCGAACTAAGCCTATTAACTGGTTCTGACCACCAGATAATTTTACTCCATTTTCTCCTAATAAAGTTAAGTAGCTATGTGGAAGTTTTTTTAAAAATATTATAATAGTGTTATTGTCTGATAATCATAAACCAATAGTATCAAGTAAAATGCCTGTGAAGTAGACAAGGTACAAATGCAATCATAGAAGGAAAGTATCTTCGAATTAAAATATTAGAAAAGAACAACAGTAGAATGATTTTACTTAATCAAAAACTATTTACCTTGTTTCAGGTTAAACCTATTATCTAAAGATTACGTAACATTTTTTGATGGAAAGAAATTATTCAATAGACACATTAAGAACTATTGCGGCTTTTTTAGTTATAATGTTGCATGTGTCAGCAGAATATGTTAATTCAGGAAAGACAAATCTTGTATTTGATGCTTCTTTCTGGATTGGCAATATAGTTGATTCTTTTTCTAGAATATCAGTTCCTGTTTTTGTTCTAATTAGTGGAATGTTTTTGATAGATAGAAAAGAGTCTTTCGGGGAGTTTTATCAAAAACGTGCCTATCGAATCTTAATACCTCTTGTTTCATGGAGCGGAATCTACTTATTGTATGATCTCGTATTAGATACGCTTATAAATAACCGAATTTCGTTTAAATCAATCATTATTAATGCCTTATCTGGAAATCCGTTTTATCATATGTGGTATTTATTCATGATAATGGGTTTGTACGTAATTACGCCAATTATTAACATTGTTATTCATGTAATATCAAAAAAAATATTATGGATTATTGCCATAATATTATTGATATTTGGAATGATAAACAGTACTTTCGGTATTGTAGTACGTAAAAATGATCTATTTATTTTTTGGTTTTTAAATTATTTGGGATATTTTATATTTGGCTATTTAATAAAAAATGATAATAATAAATTTTTACTTATTGCATTATTGTCTGTGTATATTGTGTCAGGTTTTGTGATAGCAATATTATCGTATTATACAATTGTATATTTTAACAACTTGTATTTTTATACTTTTGTAAGTCCCTTTGTTGCTATAGGATCATTAAGTATAGTTAGATTATTTAATCAATTGAAATTAGGAGATAATCTATTTTCTAGATTATCTTGTTTAACACTAGGAATTTATTTAATTCATGCAGGAGTATTGGATATTTTGGTTAGATTGTTAAGATACCTGGATATATATGATCATGCTGCAATTGGAATTCCTTTAAAATTTATTATTACATCGTTTGTCTCCATTAGAATTGCTACGTTTATTAAGAAAACAAAGTATATTCATCGGATTATATAGTCGATCTGTAAAGACAACTGAATTATTGAATAACTGATTTAAGTGAAGCGTCAGCAACAGAAGAGTAATAAACCATGTTTCTATGTAGCGTCAGTCTTTTCAACAATAACTTTGCCATTTTCCACCTGCCAATGCTCCTGATAAATCATGGTATCTTCAACATCAATGTATTTGACAACAGCCCTGGGGCCTTCCAGAGTAAGGTACACGAAGCCGTTGTAGCCTATTTCCCTACGTTTCAGGCGGGTTCGGACGCGATCATCCATGAAAAGAATAGGGGTATAGCTTTCGGGTTCGTTCATTTCTACGGGCATGCCCCCGTGACCGATGCAACGCCCGTGAACGGTCAGTCCGTTGTTTAAATGTTGCGTTTGATAAACCACCATTTGGTGTTCGTGCCCCCAAATCCAGGCAACAGATCGATTAGCCAAGCCGAATAATTCGCGGATCTGATCAGCTGGTTTTGGAAAAAAATGCCTGAATACGGAAAAAACCGGATGGTGGCTCAGGAAGATAATCCCACGCTGATCATCGGGGTTATCCAAACGAACCTGGTTTTTCAGCCAGCTGAGCTGTTCTTTTTTTAAGCGGCAGTCGGGCGGACTCAATACTTCCAGAATAGGATTACGGACGGAGGTGTACCCCGTGTCCAGCCCAATAATTCGCCAATAGTCATTTTCCAGACAGAAGAAACCTGCCTGTTGCGTCTTTCGAATGCCTTGTTGCTCAATCCACATAGTAGGCAACAGTTCCTGAAAAAAAGCCCTGCCATTTGAATACATCTCATGATTTCCCGATAAGACCAAACTTCCGTTTTTTCCCCAGGGCCAGGAGGCATCCGGATTGAGAAAATTCGCCCGAATCTCTTTGGAGGTTCCTACGAAATATACATCGCCTAAATGCAGGCTGTAATCTGGATGATACCGATTAGCCAGCCGCCCCACCAGATCTGATTCGATGGTATCGGTGGCCCAGTCTGACAGTAAAACGAGCCTGGCTTCTGCCGGAATCTGGTAAACACCCAAATCTCCGGATTTTGGATATGATTGATAGGGGAAGCGTTTCCCGAAACGACTTTTGAGGTAATGATATACAAAGCCAAAAAGATTCGACCAAAAAAACTGACCCAGCTTATAGGTAACAGAGTCAGCTGGAGCGACTTCTTCCTTAAACGCACTGGTTTGGGTCTTTAAGTGATTTTCAATTTTATTTTGGCTGAGGTTAACGTATTCGTTGATCGGACGCACGGAGTATATAGATTGATGACGCTATAGCTGCCTTAAGGTAGGGATTTTAAACAAAAAAAGTCCCTTCTCATGGTGAAAAGGGACTTTCCTGAAAATATATGCTAGCTATTACAATGCGGGAATCCGTAATACCTGACCAGGATAGATCAGGTCAGGATCTTTCAGCATTGGTTTGTTTGCTTCAAAAATGACGGGATATTTCATCATATCGCCGTAGAATTCTTTTGCAATTTTTGAAAGGGTATCACCTTTTACAACGGTGTAATATTTCGCCTCAGGAGCTGGAGTGGCTACCGTCATGCGGTTATCTACCTGATCTACACCGTCTACGTTTCCTACGGTAAGGGCGATTTTTTCAGCGTCTTCCTGCTTTTCTACTTCTCCTTCCAAAACTACTGTAGAACCAGCCGTTTTAACCGTTAAGCTTTTATAAGGAAGACCTAACGATTTTACTTTTTGAAGAAGGGCTCCTGCACGCAGAGGTTCTACTTCTTCTGGTTTTGCCTGAGTGGCTTTTGCTTCTTCTTCTTTGTTGCCGAAGAGCTTATCGCCAACGCCCTTCATGAACGAAATCAGTCCCATGTTACAATTGGGTTTTAGGTTGAATACTTGTTTGAAGTATGTGATCTTTAAAAAATGTACCAGTCCGAAAAATAGCACTGGATCATTTCGGTACGAAAAATAGAGAGAATTTTTAGATAATTAACAATTGCAGTAGGTACGGGTACTTAAAATATCAATTGGTAAATTCTTTGGAGAAGAAATGTGCAGACTTACAAGAGCATTACTGTCCCCAAATTCCTAACCGAAACGAGACGAGAAGTCGATTTCCTCGCCAAACGGATAAAGTTTGTTTTTGTAAATCCCCGGCAAGTAAAACGTCATCTGGGCCAAGGGTTTTCGGTGGAGTGGTACTGTTAGGGGAAGTAAGCTGACAGGGGCAGGGCATCTGCGTTCTGAAATCATTCAAAACCCTTAATAATGCCTTGGTATCTTCCACCTGTTCTTCCTTATTTGCGGCTATTTTTTGCTTAACTCGTTGAATATAATAGTCGTAGAAAGGCTCAAATTCCATGCGTAATGCCGGGAAATTTTTCAGAAAAGCCGCTGCATTCGGATAGGCCTGAAAATGCGGCGGATCTATAAAGCCTACAAAATTCCCCCCCCAATACAGATTCCAGTTGGGAGTAAGTTCACCAATGGTATCGTAGGGGCCGGCATTTCGAACCAGTCGCCCTTTTTTGAAAATCCCAATGTCGGCAGCCAGTCCAAGCTGGTGAAAGGAGATGGGAGCCATACTATTGCCGCGTTTGAGAAGCTTTGTTTGTAAGTCAGCATTCCGTAAATCAGAAATGATCCGGACCTCATACGTTTCTAATTTATGCTGAAGGGAATCCACCAGCGAATCGCGTCGAACAATAAATTGGTTACGAGTACTATCTAATAACCATGCCCAGCGGTCATACAAAAATTCAGGTTCGTCAATAAGAGCTGCCAGATTACTTCTACGGGTAAGGCTATCTAGCCGGGTTGTAGGTCGGGCTAATGAGTCTGTTAGAGCCTCTTTCCAGTGTGCCCCCAGAAAAGTTAGTGTCCCATCGGATTGACGCACCATTGCAAAAATTCGGCTAGCCCCCAGGATTTGTTTCCGAAGGCTATCCGTGCGGTAAATGGGCAAAGCCATATCATAAATGCTTAGGTTTCCTACATGACGGGTGCTGTCGCAGGTGGGGGCCTCCCATGTGGGTGATTTTTCCTGAGCACATGCTTGTGTAAAAAGCCCCAGACAGAAAATAAGGCGTATTAAGCTCTTCAAAATCAGTTCGTTTCTTGTTCGTATTTTAAGAATAACTCGTACAATTTACGAGTAGCCGGACCAGGTTGACCATCACCAATGAGTTTGGTATCAATTCTGGTAACGGGGACAATTCGTTTGGTAGAACCCGTGGTAAAAAGCTCATCAGCAGCCAGGGTTTCTTCTAACGTAACGGGGCGTTCCTCTATATCAAATTCATTTTTGGCAAAAGTCAGAATATGTTTTCGGGTAATACCCATCAGCATACCTTCAGAAGGAGTGATGAGCTTGTTGCCTTTGATCAGAAACACATTTGAACGGGATGATTCGGTAATAAAGCCGTCCTTATGATATAGTACATCGTCTGCTCCGATGGTACGTTGCTCACGTAGCAAATAAATGGGCAAGAGGTAATCCAGGGATTTTACTTCCGCTAACTGACGCTGATGATTGACACTCATAAAGTGCAGCCCCACGTCCGGACTTTTGAATTCAAACGGTTTGGCTACAACAAAAAAGTTGGCTTTTTCAGCAGGGGCGAATCCATCGGGGGAATATCCGCCGGTAAGAACCAGTTTTAAGCCTAGAAGTGGTTGCGGATTTAAACGGATTAATTCTGAAATAATACCCCGGAGTTCTTCGCGGCTGGCAGGTATGGTTAAGCCCATTAAAGAAGCGGAACGCTCAAAACGGTTGAGGTGATCTTCCCGAAAAATGGGTTTTCCATCCATAGCCCGGAAAAAATCAAAAATACCGAAGGCCCTCAATAAGCCCAGATCGGTAATGGTTAGTTTCGCCTGTTCTTCAGGGATAAATTCGCCGTTTAAAAAGAAAGTAGAAGCCATGCTGTTATACTGTAAAGAGGAAAGTAGTAAAGCCTATGCGGTCTGAAATTTAAAGAGTCAGGCTTAACATTCAGATTTTTTTCTGGTATGGAGAACAACGCGAAATGAACGTTGTACCTGATTTCTGTAATCTTACGCCAATCATTTGCCAAAGATAGAAAATGTGTCAGGCAATCCGGTTGAGGAATGTATATCTGGTTAACTGGACTGAAGCCATTGCATAATCTGGATGGTTTCGCGGGCTTCACGCACGTCATGTACTCGCAGGATAGAAGCTCCCTTTTGCAACGCAATGGTGTTGAGTACCGTGGTGCCATTTAAAGCTTCAGACGGCGGAATACCCAATTTTTTCCAGACCATACTTTTGCGGGATAAGCCAATTAACACAGGCAATCCGAATAGTTGTAGGGCTTCTGCCTGACGTAATAATTCATAATTCTGATCAGCGTTTTTAGCAAAGCCAAAACCAGGGTCAATGATAATGTCTTTTACGTTTCGTTGTTGTAATAGAAAAACACGTTGGCTTAGCTCGTCAATAACTTCGGTTAAGAGATTTTCGTACTGATTCAGCGTTGCCATGGTTTGTGGGGTTCCCCGCATGTGCATAAGTACGTAGGGGACATTCAACTCCGCTACGGCATCAAACATGGCATCGTCCAGTAACCCACCCGAAACATCATTGATCATCGCGGCTCCGGCTTTTACCGCCTTTCTGGCTACATCAGCCCGGAAGGTATCAATTGAAAGTAAAGCATCCGGGAATTCTTTCAGAATGGTCTCAACGGCTAGTAATACCCGGCGAGTTTCTTCTTCCGCCGAAATATCCGCTGCTCCGGGGCGGGTTGAGTATCCTCCAATATCCAGAAAAGTAGCACCTTGGCAAAGCATAATTTCAGCCCGCTGACGAATAGCATCGGCCTCCTGAAAACGACTACCTGCATGGAAAGAATCGGGGGTAATATTTAAAATTCCCATTACGACGGGCGTATCAAGCGAGATAAGACGCCCCCGGCAATTAATGGTTTGAGGTGTAGCCATAACAGAAGTTAACAAAGTGTCGTCTGATAACAATACAGAATGAGATAAAGGCCCTAATACTGATTTTTTTGTAATGGACTCAACTATTATTCGTGACTTTCCCGGAAATATCCAATAATGGCTTTGTGAATCCGCGAAATGTAGCCTATTTTTGCGGGCAAATTTCGCAATCTCCCTGTAACTACTCCATATTCAATGGCAAACGCAGTCAATAAAGGTAAGGTTACGCAGGTGATCGGCCCCGTAGTGGACGTGAGTTTTGAAGAAGAAGGCTCCTCACTGCCGGCTATCCTTGACGCCCTAGAAGTAACAAAATCCAACGGCCAGAAAATTATTCTTGAAGTTCAGCAGCACCTTGGTGAAGATCGTGTTCGTGCAGTTGCTATGGACGCCACTGAAGGTCTTTACCGGGGTATTGAAGTACTGCACTATGGCAAAACCATCACGATGCCTGCAGGCGAAGCCATCCGTGGCCGTCTGTTCAACGTGGTAGGTGAAGCCATCGACGGAATGCCGCAGCCAAGCTCAGAAAACGGCTTGTCTATCCACCGGGCTGCCCCAAAATTCGACGAACTCGCTACATCAACTGAAGTACTTTTCACGGGTATCAAAGTAATTGATCTGTTAGCTCCTTACGTAAAAGGGGGAAAAATCGGTCTGTTTGGTGGTGCCGGGGTAGGTAAAACCGTATTGATTCAGGAATTGATCAACAACATCGCTAAAGTATACGGTGGTTTGTCGGTATTCGCTGGAGTTGGTGAGCGTACCCGTGAAGGAAATGACCTTCTTCGCGAATTCATCGAGTCAGGCGTTATTAAATATGGTGATGACTTCCAGCACTCAATGGAAGCAGGTGGCTGGGATTTGTCTAAAGTAGATAATGCCGCCCTGAAAGATTCAAAGGCTACCCTGGTATTCGGACAGATGAACGAACCTCCAGGAGCACGTGCCCGGGTTGCCTTGTCAGGTTTGACAGTAGCCGAGCATTTCCGTGATGGTGAAGGCGAAGGTCAGGGTCGTGATATTCTGTTCTTTATCGATAACATTTTCCGCTTTACTCAGGCTGGTTCTGAAGTATCGGCACTGTTAGGCCGTATGCCTTCAGCAGTAGGTTATCAACCCACGCTGGCTACCGAAATGGGGGCTATGCAAGAGCGGATTACCTCTACCAAGCGTGGTTCAATTACTTCTGTACAGGCTGTTTATGTACCTGCAGATGACTTAACGGACCCTGCTCCTGCAACGACGTTTGCTCACTTGGATGCAACGACGGTATTGAGCCGGAAACTTTCTGCTCTGGGGATCTATCCTGCGGTGGATCCTCTGGATTCTACCAGCCGTATCCTGAGCCCAGATGTATTGGGCGAAGCTCACTATAACTGTGCAATGGCGGTAAAAATGATTCTGCAACGCTACAACGAATTGCAGGATATCATCGCTATCCTTGGTCTGGACGAATTGTCAGAAGAGGATAAGCTGACGGTGGCACGTGCTCGTCGGGTACAGCGGTTCCTTTCTCAGCCATTCCACGTGGCCGAACAATTCACGGGGCTGAAAGGAGTATTCGTATCGATTGAAGAAACCATCAAAGGGTTTAATAAAATCATCGATGGTGAGTATGACCACTTACCTGAAGCGGCATTTAACCTGGTAGGTACGATCGAAGATGCCGTAGCGAAAGGTGAGAAATTACTGGCTGAAGCTTCTAAATAGTTTTCGGTTTATAATTTTCAGTTTTCAAGATGATTGAAAACTGAAAATTGTGAATTGTAGACTGCAAATTGAAAACTGAAATGTTCGTCGAAATCATTACGCCCGATAAAAAGGTTTTTGCTGGAGATGCCACAGCGGCTTCATTCCCAAGTACTCAGGGTTCGTTTCAGATTCTGAATAACCACGCTCCGCTTGTGAGCACGATTGCAAAAGGTGACGTTGTGCTTGAATCGAAAGAAGGCCAGCAGACGTTTACCGTTGACGGTGGTGTGGTTGAAGTATTGAACAACAAAATTCTGGTATTAGCAGAAGCAGTATTGTAAGTGTTTGACAGATAATGGGGGCTCTCGTTATCCTAAGCCTGACACAATTTCTTAATCCCACGGGTTTTGTGCTCGTGGGATTATTTTTTTTACTGCTTATCCTATAATCCAGGTTTGATATTTTTATGCTGGAAACATTTCAACTAGTTCTTTCGTTAACCAACGTATATTTCCTTTCATTCATTTGGTCATGAAAAAGCGATTATTTCTCTGTCTAATCGGATTATGGAGCGGACTGGCAACTTATGCCCAGGTTACAATAAACCCTGTTGTAGACGAGCAGTCTACTGAAGATGTGATTATTACTAAAGTGGAGTTAACCAAAACCTATACGGCTATTTATATGGTTTGTGAACAGCCGCCATTGACTGCCCAGGAGAGATGGTTACGAAAAATGTATCCACAAACCTCTACCCAAAGCACAATTGCGATTGAGCCGGAAAGTTCACTCCGGGCGAATTACAAAGGGCAATTAGAAAGCTTTCATTTTCTGAGGGCTACGGGGATTCCAACTCGACCCAATAAACGAAATATGAACCCAGGAGATAAGGTAAGTTTTGTAGTTTATTATGAACCCCTGAAGCCCGGTATGGAAAAGTTTGATTTTTTTGAATGCCGTACCGATAATACCTGGCAATGCTGGAATTTCTTTGGGGTTCATATTAAAAATCCAGCCCCAGATAAGAAAAAAACGCTTAAAGCACCCAGAGTACCCAATGCCCCGGCAAACCCTAAAAAACCGGTAGAGCCACCAACTTTACTGGTAAGTGGGCAAGTTTTCGATGCCGTCACGAAAGAATCAATTGAAGCAAAAGTAGCGATACGTTCGGCAGGGAATAAGCTGGATTCGGCCCGAACGGTTGGAGCTACGGGCGTTTTTAGAAAAAATCTGCCAGAAGGAACCTATCAATTAACGGTTTCGGCAAATGGGTATGAGTCTAGTTCAGAAAGTGTTAGTGTCAATGGACAGGTAGAGCGAGATTTCTATTTGCAGCCTTTAAATCGAAAACCAGCTCCTGTTATGCCGCCGACTCCGCCTGTTGAAGAACCTGCTCCTGAACCCAAAACAGAGCCTAAAATTGAAGATTTGAAACCCGAAGTGGGTAATAAAATTGAACTTAAAAACATTCTTTTTGAAACGGGTAAGGCTGATTTGCTAACGGAGTCGCGAGTGGATTTGGAGGAGGTGGTAAAATGGCTGGAGAAAAACCCGACGGTTGAGATTCGTTTGGAAGGACATACGGATAAAATAGGTGATTCAGAAAAAAATATGGAACTTTCCATTGATCGGGTTACTGCGGTGAAACGCTATCTGGTCAGCAAAGGAATTGATCCTAAACGAATTCAGACGAAAGGCTATGGTGATACACGACCTGTAACCGACGGGCGAAGCCAGGAGGAACGTCGCCTGAACCGACGGGTTGAAATGGTAATCACTAAGAACTAAGGTACTGAAATTTTGGTGGGGTCGTCCACGGGAGATACGGTTGAAATGGTAATCACTAAGAACTAAGGTTTGAGTCGTCCTAATATAGGTTGACAAGTTTAGGATTGTCCCAGTTGCTTGTGC
>JASGGE010000055.1:0-23353 GCA_047605205.1 Siphonobacter sp. | reverse complement strand
TGGTGAAATTCGTTAGCTCTTTATACAAAGCATACATCGATACGGACGCTTCTCAGTTTGAGATTAACCCGGTATTGAAAACTTCTGACAACAAAATCCTAGCCGTTGATGCGAAGGTAAACCTGGATGATAACGCTTTATTCCGCCACGCTGATCTGGCTGAAATGCGTGATATTCTCGAAGAGGATCCTTTGGAAGTAGAAGCGGGCCACTATAACCTGAACTACGTAAAACTGGATGGTAACATCGGTTGTATGGTAAATGGTGCCGGGTTAGCAATGGCTACGATGGATTTAATTAAGCTGTCGGGTGGTGAGCCTGCTAACTTCCTCGACGTAGGGGGTGGAGCAAACGCCAAGACCGTAGAAGCAGGTTTTCGCATTATCCTGAAAGATCCAAACGTTAAAGCCATCCTGATTAATATCTTCGGTGGTATTGTTCGTTGCGACCGCGTTGCTACGGGTATCGTTGAGGCGTACAAAGCCATTGGCAATATTCCTGTGCCTATCGTAGTTCGTCTGCAAGGTACTAACGCTGAAGAAGGTGCTCAGATCATCGACGAATCAGGTCTGGAAGTACACTCAGCCGTTCAATTGAAAGACGCAGCAGATCGTTTGAAAGACGTTCTGAAAGGTGTAAACTAATTGAATTAATACTGTATAATAAGCAAGTAAGGCGGCTCACGTGAGCCGCCTTACTTGCTTATAGATATTTTCAAGTTGATTAAAAACCAAATTACCTCATATTGCTCTTCACATAATACTTTTCAGCATCAGGAAGTAGTTTTTGAAGATCCGCAATACGCTGCTGATCAGATGGGTGTGTTGATAATAAAACTGGTGGTTTTTGAGAATTCTTACTCGCTTCTGCCATGCGTCCCCAAAACGTTACGGCTTCTTTTGGATCATACCCGGCAATGGCCATAAAGATTAAGCCTAAGTGATCTGCTTCGCTTTCGTGCTGACGGCTGTAACGTAATAGAGCCACATTGGCAGCAACCGGAGCAACTACATTGAAAGCTGAATTCCAGATATTTTGCGATAGCGGCGACTTATTAGCATTCGCTACACCTAACGCTACTTGCCCCCCTACTAATAATCCCTGAGCTGCATATTGCTGGCTTACGCGTTCGGCCCCATGCTTGGCAATAGCGTGCGAAATTTCGTGACCCATTACCGTAGCCAAACCAGATTCATTCTGAGTAACCGATAACAAGCCCGTATACACCACTACTTTACCACCAGGCATACACCAGGCATTCACCTGCTTATCTTCTACGAGATTGAATTCCCATTTGTACCCGTTAAGGTATTCAGGGTGCTTGATGTCATTAAAGTACTGAGTCGCGGCCCGGGCAATACGTTCACCCACTCGATTTACCATTTGTGTGTTATTATTCGAGTTATTAATCACACGGTTGGTATCTAAGAATGCTTTATAACTCACCAGAGCCTGCTGGTTCATTTCAGAATCTGATACCAGCAAAAGTTGCTTCCGGTTTGAAATAGGCACTTTACTGCAAGCCCACACTATGGTAATGATAATCAGTGTAAATCCAAGAGTTCGTTTCATTTTTAGAAAGGTTGTACTGAATTAAGTTGTCGTGAGGTTTTAGAAAAAGTTATACCTATTCTGAAACTGTCTGCCGGAAGCCGTAGCTTTGCAGTGTCGGAATAGAGCCACTAAAATTGAGCAAAATTCCTTAGTTACGATTAATCAGACACTGGTTTTTCCTCATAACAAAATTTTATGCGAATTTTTTGTATCGGGCGAAATTACGCCGAGCATATTGCTGAGCTTCAAAACGAGCGTCCTGCAGATCCGGTTATTTTTTCTAAACCCGACTCCGCTTTATTACGGGAAAACAATCCGTTTTATTTACCAGATTTTACCGAGGATGTACATCATGAGTTGGAAATTGTGCTTAAAATCACGAAGCTTGGCAAGAATATCCCCGTCAAATTCGCAGAAAATTATTACGATGAAATAGCTCTGGGTATTGATTTTACTGCCCGTGACATTCAGTCAAAACTAAAAGCGAAAGGCTTACCCTGGGATATTGCGAAAGGCTTCGATAGCTCCGCTCCTATTTCAAAGTTTGTTCCGAAAACACAATTTGAAAGTTTCCCTAAGCTAAACTTTGAACTTACCGTAAATGACGAAGTCCGTCAGAGCGGCGATACGACTATGATGCTGTGGTCTTTCGGGGAAATCATTGCCTATATATCGAAATTTTTTACCCTGAAAATTGGTGATCTGATCTTTACAGGTACTCCTGCCGGTGTAGGCCCGGTAAAGATTGGTGACCACCTAAAGGGTACATTAGAAGGCATCACAATGCTCGACTTTGAAGTAAAATAACCGTTTCTCTTGTATTAAACGGCTCTCAGAGCCGTAACCTTTCAGCTTTTGCAAATTCGATTCATAATTTTTGGCTTGCTATTCTGGACATACACAGCAGTTTCTGCTCAGCAGTCCTATTTATTTCCCATTGCTCCTGGCACAACGGCCCAGTTAGCCGGGACATTTGCCGAACTACGTCCGCAGCATTTTCACGCAGGCATTGATATTAAAACCAACCAGCGAGTTGGCTTACCCGTTCTTAGCATTGATAAAGGCTATGTTTCGCGGATTATCATTAGCCGAATGGGGTATGGTAATGCCGTTTTTATCAAGCACCCTTCCGGTCAGACGAGTGTATATGCTCACTTACTCTGGTTTAATAATGCCATTGCCCAATATGTGGAAAAAGCACAGCTGGCCAATCAATCTTTCGAACTTGAGTTAACGCCTGCTCCGAATGCTTTACCCCTGCAACGCGGGGACACACTGGCCCTTTCGGGTAATACAGGTAGCTCGATGGGGCCGCACCTGCATTTTGAAATTCGGGACGCCCAGGGCCGTAATATCGATCCGCTGAGTTATCAGTTTACCGAAGTTCAGGATGACATCCCCCCAACACTGGAAGCTCTGGCTGTTCGGACGTTAACCGGTAGCTCCCGAATTGCCGGACGGTTTGGCCGGATGGAATATAGTCTTGCATCAGAACCTTCTCCGAAAGCTTCTGTTCGTCTCTATAAACTTCGTGATACCCTCCGGGCAGTAGGTGAAATTGGACTAGAACTGCTAGCTTATGATATGGCCAATGGTTCTTCCTCTCATAATGGCCTGAGTTGCGTGGAAGTACATGTAGATGGTAAGGAGTTGCATTACCACAGTATGCAGCTTATTCCCGAAGCATTTACGGATGATATTAACATTCATACTGATTATGCTACGTACTTTGATACAGGTCGCTTTTTTCAACGGTGTTACCGAGCCGATGGCAACGACCGGTTACCGATTTACCCGGCAGGTCAAGGCCGATTACGAGTAGCCCCTGATTCTGTACATGAAGTAACGATCACTACCTGGGATTATCAGCAAAACAAAACCCAGCTTCGTTTTATGATAAAAGGTGATCTTGATGAAGGTGTTTCACCAAATGGCCCTGTCCACTGGTCGGTTGAAGAAAACTGGCTGGTCGTAAAAGGCAATGCGGCTGATTCCATGACCTTATACCAGGCCGGGAAAGCTATTACCTTATCGCCTGTTTATGAAGGTTGTTTCCTCTGGGATCTGCGGAAAGGACTGCCCGATTCCGCCGCATATGGTTCCAAAATGCTTCCATTTTACTTTGCCGGGACAGCCTATCCAAACCAAAAAGGGAGCATCACTACCGGCCGAAGCACCTTAACCTTTGAGCCGAGTACCTTATACGACACTCTGTATATCAACCTTCGGGAAACCAATGGAAAATTAGAGATTGGTCAGCCGACTATTCCCTTAAAAAGTGATTTGCTTGTCAGGTATCAACCAGAAGAACTTCCTCAGAATCAAGAAAAAACAGCTATTTACCGCGAAGGAGTAAAACCGGCATTTGTGGGAGGAAAATGGAAAGAGGGTCACATCGATTTTCGTACGAAGTCGCTAGGAACCTATTATCTGGCTACCGACACCTTAGCCCCGGTCATTACAGCCGAACGAATTACCCCGCTGGAACTACGCTTCCGTATTCGGGATCAGTTATCAGGAATCAAAACCTGGAAAGCCTGGGCTGGTGCTGAATTCATCATCTTGCATTACGACGAAAAAACAAATCAGCTTTTTTCCAGAATTCGGGAGGCAAATCGACCTTTTCAGGGCGAATTGCGGTTAGAAGTTACCGACAATTCAGGAAACCAGGCTAATTTTAGCCTTCCTAAGATCAGTTCACAGTAGCTAGATGTAGTAGCTGTTTTCATTGAACACTTGCCGTTAACATGCATTGAGTTAATGGCATAAGCCTATAAAAACAATGAGTCTTCAAGTTGGTAATCAAGCCCCTGCCTTTGAGGCATACGATCAAGAAAATCACCTCATTAAACTGAGCGACTATACCGGCAAAAAAGTAGTATTGTACTTTTATCCTAAAGATGATACCCCTGGCTGCACGGCTCAGGCCTGTAACCTGCGGGACAATTATGATGCCCTTTTGAAAGCTGGTTACGTAGTCCTGGGAGTCAGTGTTGATGACGAAAAATCACACCAGAACTTCATTAAAAAGTATGAGTTACCTTTTCCGCTTCTAGCTGACACCGATCATAAAATCGTAGAGGCTTATGGCGTTTGGGCTGAAAAGAAAAACTTCGGCCATACCTATATGGGTACTATCCGGACAACTTTCGTTATTGATGAAGCAGGTAAGATTGCCGAAATCATCAGTAAAGTGGACACGAAAAATCACGCCAGTCAAATTTTGAACGGATAATACTATTCGTATCAATACCCAATTTTGTATTTTGTTACCTATCATATATGACACTCCCAGAAATTGCTTCACAAGTTCGTCGTGATATTGTTCGCATGGTTCACGGCGTTAAATCTGGTCACCCCGGTGGTTCACTTGGCTGTACAGACCTGATTGTCAGTCTGTATTTCAAACATATGAATCTAAAAACCGACGAAAGCGGTCAGGTTGTTTTTGATATGGACGGCATAGGTGAAGACATGTTCTTCCTTTCAAACGGCCATATCTCGCCTGTTTTATATTCAGTTCTTGCCCATCGCGGTTACTTTCCTGTGCCTGAACTAGCAACTTTCCGTAAGCTAGATTCTCGCCTGCAAGGCCACCCCGCTACGGCAGAACACCTCCCCGGCATTCGTATTGCTTCTGGTTCATTAGGGCAGGGCTTATCCGTAGCCATTGGTGCTGCCTTATCCAAAAAACTCAACGGTGATACGAGTCATATATACGTACTCATGGGCGATGGTGAACAACAGGAAGGCCAGGTTTGGGAAGCGGCAACTTTTGCTCCTCATCATAAAGTAGATAACCTCATTGCTTTCATTGATTTCAATGGTCAGCAAATTGATGGCCCTACCGTGAAAGTAATGAACAATCGTGACTTAGGTGCCAAGTACGAAGCCTTCGGTTGGGAAGTACTCCACATGGACGGTAACAACTATGAGTCCATTGATGCCGTTCTTACCGCCGCCAAAGCTCTTACGGGTCAGGGTAAGCCCATCATGATCATCACAAAAACCGAAATGGGTCAGGGCGTTGATTTCATGATGCATACCCACAAATGGCACGGAACCGCTCCTAACGATGAACAGCTAGCCAAAGCCCTTGCTCAGCTTCCCGAAACTCTTGGAGATTACTAACAGCGTTTGCAGTTTTCAATGAATTATTGATCAACTGTAAACTGAAAACCGACTATAATGAAACAATATCCATATACCGATAAAAAAGATACGCGTTCGGGTTTTGGTGCTGGCATGACCGAACTCGGCCGTACTAACCCTAACGTTGTTACCCTCTGTGCTGACTTAGTTGGCTCATTGAAAATTGATACCTTCATTCAGGAAAATCCGGAGCGTTTTTTCCAGTGCGGTATCTCTGAAGCGAACATGATTGGTGTTGCTGCTGGGTTAACCATCGGTGGTAAAATTCCTTTCGCGACCACATTTGCTAACTTTGGTTCAAGCCGGGTGTTTGATCAGGTTCGCCAGGCAGTAGCCTATTCGAATAAAAACGTAAAAATCGCCGTTTCGCACGCTGGTTTAACATTGGGCGAAGACGGTGCCACCCACCAGGTGCTGGAAGATCTGGCCATGATGAAGGCCCTGCCTAACATGACCGTTATTAATCCTTGTGACTATAACCAGACCAAAGCGGCAACCATTGCTGTGGCCGATTACGAAGGCCCCGTTTATCTGCGTTTTGGTCGTCCGGTTATTCCTGTTTTCATTCCAGAAGATATGCCCTTCGAAATTGGTAAGGCCATCCTACTCAACGAAGGCAGCGATGTAAGCATTTTCGCAACGGGTCACCTCGTGTGGGAAGCTCTACAAGCCTGCCAAATGCTGGAAGACGAAGGTATTTCTGCCGAAATTATCAATATCCATACCATTAAACCACTGGATACAGAAGCCATTCTGGCTTCTGTCAAGAAAACCGGATGCTGCGTAAGTGCTGAAGAACACCAGGTAAATGGTGGTCTGGGGGAAAGTATTGCTCATACCCTGATTACAAATTACCTGGCTCCTCAGGAATTTATTGGGGTGAAAGATACTTTTGGTGAAAGTGGCACGCCTGATGAATTAATGGCCAAATATGGCTTGAAAGCTGAAAGCATCGTAGCTGCTGCTAAAAAGGTGATTGCCCGCAAGAAAAACTAATTCATACGCCTTTTGCATAGAGCTAGCCGGAGTGTACATACATGCCCGGCTAGCTCATTTTTTTGGTCTACTCTTGGCTTTAGCCCTCAGAGTGCTTAACATTGAAGTCGTTTTAACCCTTCACAAGAGTTGAAACGAAACACAGCTCGCCAGGAATGTGTTAACAAAAACAAATAAGCTCACAATCTGTTAAAGCATACGCCGTTTCGTAATTTATTTACCTTTACTATAGTACCTACATTAATGACGGATCAGGAACTACTGGACAAATTTGCGAACCCCGATACGCGTAATTACGCGTTCAATTTGCTGGTTCGTAAATATCAGCAGAAAGTTTACAGCCTGATACGTAAAATGGTCATCGATCATTCTGATGCAGATGATCTTACGCAGGAAACATTTATTAAAGTATGGCATCACCTCGAAGAATTTCGGGGTGACTCCCAGCTATTTACCTGGATTTACCGAATTGCCAGTAATGAGTGTTTAAACTTTCTGAACAAGAAAAAACGGCGTTTCTTTTTACCGCTGGATGACGTAGACTATGAATTAGAAGCTAAAGTGGATGCTGATCCGGACTTATCAGGCGATGAAATTCAGAATAAGCTACAAAAAGCCATTTTACGTCTACCAGAAAAGCAACGTTTGGTGTTTCACTTGCGGTATTATGATGAAATGCCTTATGAACAGATGGCTGAGATAACGGGCACTTCCGAAGGAGCATTAAAAGCTTCCTATCATCATGCTGTTCGGAAAATTGAAGAATTTTTAAATGGAAATTAAACTTTCACGAACCAAAATGTTCCAAGTCCTGATTTACAATTAATTGATAATCAACATTTTGATTATACATTGTTTTTTTTTGGACGAAGTGATGGAAAAGAAACCCTTTCGGCTGGAAGATCTCCCCAGAAAAGATCCGTTTACCACGCCACCTGCACCGTATTTTGATGAGCTGCCGCAACGAATACAGGCCCGTATTCGTGAACAGGATAAAAAATCCGCCCGTATTATCAACTGGTCTCCCAGCCGTCTCTGGCTGGCTACTGGAGCCGCCGCCGCTATAGCCGTTATGACTTATTTAAGCTGGCCCGTTCGTCAGGATTCTATTGGAACGGATTCACTGAGCCTGGTACAGCGTAAAGAAATCATTAGTTACCTTCAGCAGCAAAATGTAAGCCCACAGGATTTATCGGAGATTTATGAAAACGATACTTTTCTCGATAGCCTGGCCAATCAGCCTTTACAACTCATAAAGGTCAGTAAAGCCGCCCTCCTTGAGCAAATTCCGCTGGAGGACCTGGATATTTAATTTGTCATGTTCTCAATCATGACTCAATGCGTAATCCACATGAAATTCTGGTTAGTTAGCATTCTATTGCTTTTTAGTACGTCAGCCCTTTGGGCTCAGCAACATCCTGAAGGACAGGAACAAATCCGGGCAGCTAAAATTACCTGGATTACAAACAGACTAAATTTAACGCCTGAACAATCAAAAACATTCTGGCCCTTATACAATGAAAAAGAAAGTCGCCGCCGACAAATCCGTCATAAATTGAGACAACTAAACGGTGAAACCAATAACCTGACTTCCAACGAAGAGGCCATTCGCCGTAACTTGAAAGAATTTCTTGATTTACGTCAACAGGAAGTTGATCTTGAAAAAGAATATCAGGGAAAATTCCTGAGAGTGATTGATCCCAAGCAATTAGCGGAATTATACAAAGCCGATCAACGCTTCACTCAAATGCTGATTGAGCGACTTAATAACAAGCCTTCCAAAGAACGAAGAAATTGATTTTCTCTTCAAGCCCGATGTTCACCACATCGGGCTTTTTTTATGTTTAATTGAAAGCAGCTGATTTTCCTTATTTTTACATCCGTTCAGACGTAATTTTGCTTATTCATTCTCAGCAACCAGCTCTGGCAAGGCATAAAAATTTGCAGGTTTGGTAGTCCTTGCAAACAAAACTTTCGTTCATATTATCAATACGAGTCTATTCATCTTATCAAACAATCCGAACTCTTTTTATGCGTATTATTACAGTATTGGTACTGATGCTTGTGGCAGGTACAGTTTCCGCACAACGAGAAAACCTTTCATTCGGCCCAATGGTGGGGGGCAATTATTCAACAATTGTAGGTATAAAAAACATACCTAGTATTACTCCTGAGTACAAACTTGGCCCAACCGCTGGCCTATTTCTGAACTACAGTATTCGGGAGCATTTTGGGTTAAGCCTAAATGCCCTTTATAGTGAAGTAGGAGCAAAAGATTATCTGGGAACGAATGATCTGAAGTTAAATTATATTAATGTACCCGTACTGGCCACTTATTATTTTGGTAATGATATGGGCACTGGGGCCATCAGACCCAAGCTTTTCCTGGGCCCAAACGTTAATTTCCTGGTTGGGAATAATGATTTAGTATCTGGGGTAAAAATTGATTTTAACAAGGTTGACGTTGGCCTGACTGCTGGTATTGGGGTTAATATTGGCCTTTCTAACCAGCAATGGTTAAATATTGATTTACGCTATAATCGTGGGTTTATGGGTCTGTATCACAATCCTGATCAATTAATTAAACCTTATGTTCAGGATGCCCGAAATCAGTACTTTTCATTAACCGTTGGCTATAGTTTCCCACTTGGTCATTATAACAAGACTAACAACCGCTTCAAGAGAAGATAAAAGCTATTAGTACCCCCATACTAACGAGCCGATCAGACATCCTTATGATCGGCTCGTTATTGCCCTCTATGGGTAAATCAACGGCCTGCCCTACTCTTCCGTTTGATTTTCTTATTATACCAGTCGCCAATATATGTCAATGCATGAACCAATGTGTACGGCATGATGGGGATTCATACATTTCAATAGCCTCCTTTTTTTGACGTGTCTCTTATCAAACTACTTTTTCTTTCGCCTGACAGGCTCACTTAAATCCATTAATTCAACCTTACGAAAATCAATAGGCTGCCCTTCACTTTGTAAAGCAATAAACCCTTCTTTAAGAATTTTACCGTCCTGTTTCTGAGCAGGATCGTATCGGTTAGCTACCCCACCACCAATCTGGGGTTTGGAATATTTCAGGACAGTATCTCCATTAATGATGTGCGTAATGAGTGAATCAGCAAGTACAATCAATTCGGCACGAATCCACTCGTCTTTTCCATAGGTTTTTGATTTGGAGTCAATACAATGACGCGTATCCAGCTTGCCTTCATACACAATATTAGTACCCGGCGAACACATATTCCCCGTAGGCCGTGGCTTGCCATCGCCTAAGCCTGCCAGAAACTGCATTTCAATGGAAATCGGCCAGTCCTGTTCTTTAGGCATTGTTCCTGGATCCTGAGAATGGAACATTACACCACTATTAAGCTCCGTATAAGAGGGAGCATCTGTTCGCCAGGGATCGACAAAACGGTACTCAATAACCAGATGATAGTATGAGAAAGGAGTATTGTAGTATAGGTGGCCATATTGCTCATTAAAATGTTCGTACTGGTCATAACGAACTTTAATCATTCCATCTTCCACTCGAAAGGTATTGCCATAATTTACACCAACGTCGTGGTGATGAATCTTGACGGTCCAGTCTTTAATGTCCTTCCCATTAAACAAGGAAATCCATTTTTTCTTAGTTTGAGCCTGAGTTGAAAAAGCGGTCAACAGGAGAAGAATAATAATCCGCATAATGGAGAGATTAGAGATAAACATTGCGACAGTAAAAGTCCCGGTTTTTCAACAAATGTTGAGAAGCCGGGACTTTTATAGACCTCATCTAATGGGGGTAACCCCTAATTTTTCTTATTCCCACTTACTGCCGATGCAGGCTGTTTTTCGGCTGCTTTCTGAGCCGCTTTGGCAAAGTCGCCGGCCTGAATGATCGTCAGTTTTGAAGGATCAATGTATTTCTTTACTGCGGTGGCGATTTGCTCAGGAGTTAACGCATTGAGTTTCTTCTCAAAATCGGCATCTGTAGCAAACGTACGATTCAAATAAAGATAATTATTTAACGTACCAGCCAGGGAAGCATCCTGAGCCCGGTTTACTTGTCGTGATTGCAGTAAACCCGTTTTAGCAGCCTTAATTTCATCTGCCGTAAAACCATCTTTATTTACTTTTTCTAACTCTTCTTTTAATGCCGTTACCAAGCGGGCGGCATTTTCAGGGTTATAAATTGCATATACTAGGAAGGTTCCGGTTTTATCTAATGGATTCGCCTGAATGTTTGACCCCACGCCATAGCTAATGCCTTCTTTCTGGCGAATCCGAACAGCCAGACGAGAATTCAGGAAACCACCCCCCAACATGTAATTTCCTAAAACCAGAGCAGGATAATCAGGATCATCATCACGAATGGGCAAGTTAATTGCCGCTACCATCATGGCATTGGCTTTATCAGGTGTTTCAAGTGATTTACTTCCGGCTGGAATCGATTTGTGTTCGGCTACCAGGCGGCTAAACGGTTTCTTTGCCTTCCAGTTCCCAAATTCATCCGTAACTACTTTACGAATCTGAGCTTCATCAAAGTCACCTACGGCAGCAAAGGTTGCGTTTTGAGTACCGTAAAAATCCTTGTAGAACTTCTTTAAGTCATCCAGTTTCAAAGCATTAATACCCGCAACTTCTTCATCGAAAGTTCGATTATAGCGAGGGTCTTCCTTTGGATAAGGGTTCATGGTGCGTGAATATTCCGTGAACGCAATAGCCTGTGGATCGGAGCGTTGCGACTCAATAGTGGCTAGTTCCTCTTGTTTGAGTTTTTCAAATTCATCAGCGTTGAAGGCCGGATTTTTCAGCATATCACTCAGTAGTTTTACCACCGCCGGGAAATTTTCTTTTGTGGTTTTGATGGAGATATTCGTCTGATTAGGGCCACCAAAGACATTTACCTGAGCTTTCAGTTTGGTCAGTTCATCCTGAATCTGCTGCCGGGTACGGGTAGTGGTGCCCTTATTGAGCATAGAGGCCAGGAATTGATTTACCATTCCCAGATTCGCCAGGCTCTTGATATCCCCAAACCGAACCGTCATATGGGCGTTTACTTCATTACCACGGGTGGTTTTAGGTAACAAAGCTAACTCTATGGTATTAGGCTTTTCGGTACGTTTAGAACGGCTATCAATGTTTTCGGGGGAAGGATCAAACGCTTCTCCCTGAGCCACTACTTCACGCCCCTTATACCCGTTTACCAGCGATGCAACATCAGGGGCATTGGGTACCTCCGTACGATCTGGCGTAGGATCCGGAATGAATAAACCAACGGTACGATTTGAAGGTTTAAAGTAATATTTAGCTACCCGTTGTACATCTGCCGGGCTTACCTGCTCCAGCTTATCCCGGTAAAGATAGCTCAATCGCCAGTCACCCGTGGCAATGAATTCGCTCATGGCTAAACCCATTCGGTCTGAACTTTTGAAATACAGTTCATAGTCTTTCAGAAGTTTGGCTTTTGCCCGTTCTACTTCCTCTTTCGTAGGAGCTATTATAGCAACAGAGTCCAGCGTTCCCAACAGCGTTTTGCGGACGTCTTCGATAGACTTATCTTTCAATAACTCAGTAGCGAAATAGACAAACCCAGGCTCTTTCAGTGAAAAGGCATAGCCATACTCCTGCGAAGCTTTTTTGGTATCAATGAGGCTTTTATATAAGCGACCCGACGGAGCATTGGTTAGTAATTCAACCAAAACATCCATTGCCGGATAATCAGGGTGAGAGCCCGGCATGATATGATAACCTGCGGCAACTACCTGCACGTCTCCTACCCGACGCAACGTTACCAGGCGTTCCCCATCCTGGATGGGTTCAATGGTAGGAATGTCTACCAGAGGGCGAGTCGGACGAGGAATCGGGCCAAAATAATTGTTGATTAACTGGAGCGTTTTGGCTTCATCAAACTTCCCCGCAACGAGCAGCACGGCATTATCAGGCTGATAGTACTTTTTGTAGAAAGCCTGAAGATTCTCAATAGGCACACGCTCAATGTCTGAACGGTTCCCAATGGTTGATTTGCCGTAATTATGCCAGAGAAAAGCCGCCGACATTACCCGTTCATTGAGCACCCCCTGCGGAGAATTTTCCCCCATTTCAAATTCATTCCGGACAACTGAAAACTCAGAAGCCAAATCTTCTTTCTTAATGAAAGAGTTAACCATACGGTCGGCCTCCATATCGAGTGCCCATTTCAGGTTTTCATCCGAAGCAGAAAAGGTTTCAAAGTAATTGGTTCGGTCCAGCCAGGTTGTCCCGTTTGGACGAGCACCGTGTTCGGTCAATTCCTGTGGAATATTGGTGTGTTTCGTAGACCCTTTAAACACCATATGTTCCAGCAAGTGAGCCATGCCTGCTTCCCCCTTACCTTCATGGCGTGACCCTACCAGATAAGTAATATTTACCGTAATAGTTGGTTTTGAAGCATCCGGAAATAACAATACTTTTAATCCGTTCTTGAGCTGATATTCAGTGATGCCTTCTACTGATGCCCCTTTCGTAACACCCTCAGGTAGGCTCTGAGCCACCGCACTTACCAGGCTTGCCGCAAATACTGCAGCAGTAAGCCAACCAGGCTTTAAGGAAATTTTTAACATATGTATCAGGTTGATTGATGTGGAAATTGAAGCTTATTTTGTTCAGCTAATCCAGCCTTTGCGAAAATACATGCTAAACAACAGCTTGCATTTACCGTTTATCATATTATTTCTTCCACTCCTTTCCATTTTTTTAAAGATAGTTTTTTGGATAGCTTTAAACCTGAATAGAATGGATAACCGATTTAGAGCTTATTTTTGGCACAAAACCTTTTACTACCTCTGTTTTTAGAATTTTAAGTTGGCACACAGCCTGAATGTAATCCATGCAAAAAGTATATTTAAGTGACTCAGGGCCAAAAGTTTCAGAAGCCATTTATGCCTTCTGGCGTTGGGACGATAAAGGTGCAGAAACCATTACTACCATGGAAAAGGTAGTAAACCTGTGTCTGGAATTAGGTGTAAACACGTTTGATCATGCTGATCGATACGGTAATCATACCGCTGAAGAATATTTTGGTAAAATCATCCAGCAAAAAAGTATTCGGCGGGAAGACATTGTTTTGTTCAGTAAATGTGGCGTTCGGACCTCGGCTTCGGGTTTTACTTATTACGACAACACCCGCCAATACATTACTGAAAGCGTTGAAAATTCACTTCGCCGCCTGAAAACCGATTATCTGGACATTTTCCTGCTCGACCAGCTTGACCGCTTAAGTAACGTAGAAGAAACCGCACGTACGCTGGCTGAATTGGTCAAAACGGGTAAGATCAAACATATTGGAGTTAGTAACTTCACGGTATTTCAGCATCAATTACTGGAATCTCATTTACGCCGCCCTATCGTAACGAATCACATTGAGCTCAATCTGGTGAATACGTCAGCCATTGAAGATGGGCGTATCGATTTCATCAAACAGCGTTTTAGTAAGCCACTAGCCTGGGCACCACTGGCAGGGGGTAAAATTCTGAATGGCACTGATCCGAAGTCAGTAGTATTACGTAGCAAGCTCGAAGAAATCGGTCATAAGTATAATGCCAATGTCGAGCAGATAGCCGTAGCCTGGCTATTTCAGCTAGGTACTCTGCCCATAATCGGCTCAGTATCAGAAGCTCGCATTCGTAATGCCGTTAGTGCTGCAGAGATCAAGCTTTCTCACGAAGACTGGTACGAGCTCTATAATCTGGCTCTGCTGAAATAATGTATTGGGCGGCTCCTGAAGATTCGGGAGCCGTTTTATTAGCATTGTCCTATGAAACCTTGATTTTTGTTGACTGCCAATGTCCTGGACTAATTATGCCGTGGGTCCGTTGGGTAATGCGAAAGCACTCGATAAGCTCCGCCCATGTTGCGTAAGGTAGTTCGCCAGAGTTGTTCAATTGGTATATCTAAAAGCACCTCTGATGCCGTTGAAGATACAATCCAGGAATCCCGCTCTAGTTCCGTTTGAAGCTGTCCACCTGACCAGCCCGAATAACCAATGAAGAATCGGATATCCTGAACAGGCAAGGTACCCAGATTCAATAATTTCTTGATTTGCTGAAAATTACCACTCCAGTAAAGTCCTTCCTGTAACTTAGTTGAATTCTCAATCAGATCCGGGCGGCGGTGAATATAATGTAAAGTATTTTTCTCAACCGGCCCGCCTACATATAGCGGCACGTCAGGATATATATCATCCTCAATGACATCATCCAGCAAAAGTTCCATGGTTTGGGTAAGTACTAGCCCAAACGAACCCGTCGTATTGCTATGTTCGCAAATCAGTACGACACTACGCTCAAAGTTCTCGTCACCCATAAACGGCTCAGCCAGTAATAAGCTACCTTTTGTTACGCGTACATTGTTTTTTTCGGGGAGAAAGTCTTTCAGTTCTTTCATGGACGTCTGGATAATTCGTTACATACACCTTTAGCAAGATAAATGATTTTTTAAATAGTTTTCGATACCTCACCCGAAAAAGTTTAGGGTGAGGCATTTTAAATGGCGACCTTAAATCCTATCGCCATTTTGGGTAATTACAGCCGATATCAACATAAAACGATTGCATACAACATGTGCTTAAAGCGTATTATATTGTTGGCGAAGGAATGTTGCCCTTCGCTAATAATGTACGGATATCGTTCGGCTCTGGTCAGTGATAACCCCCTGATTTTTTTACTTATGCAAACATCCGGTAGTAATCAAACCAGGCGATGCGATGTCACTACAAAATCAACTCAAAACTGTTTTTCATGAAACGAATCTTAATTGATATGGATGATGTGCTGGCAGATGCCTCAGCACGTTTTGCGGAATATTGTGCAAACCGCATGGGTAAACATATTTCAAAGGAAATGCTTAGTGAGCCAAACTGGTCACAAGCCGCTGATATACACGCCGATACCGTTAAAATCTGGGTACATGAGCCCGGCTTTTTCCGAGGGATGGAAGTCATTCCTGATGCTCAGGAAGTTGTAAAGAAATTGATGGAACATTATGAAGTATTCATCGTGTCTGCAGCGATTGAGTTTCCAAATTCACTAAAAGAAAAAGTAGAATGGCTGGCAGAACACTTTTCGTTTATTGATTGGCGATACATTGTACTATGCGGCCACAAGTATATGATTGATGCCGATTATCTCATTGATGATCATGAGAAAAATCTGGCTTCTTTCCGCGGCACTCCCCTTTTATTTGATGCTCCGCACAATCAGTCCTTAACCGGGTATCAGCGAATGAAATCCTGGAGGGAGGTTGAGCAGTTCCTTCTCAGTGAAGCAGTATTCCATCAAACTATCGCTTAATTTGGCTACCTTTAGCCTATTTCTATTATGCTTCAGGCCAGCCCGATGTACACCACTGCCCGACTGGCAGTCAGCACATTTTTCTTTATAATGGGACTTTGCTTCGCCAGTTGGGCGTCTCGTATTCCCGACATTCAGGAAGAGTTACATCTAGGTACGGGTCAGTTAGGCTCTATTTTACTTGGAATACCCATTGGCTCACTGGTTTCTTTAACTCCAGCAGGCTGGCTGGTAACTAAATTCGGCAGTAAAGGAGTTACATTCTGGGCATTACTTACTTATGTTTGGATATTGCCTTTATTAGGGTATGCGTCGACTGGCTGGCAGTTGGCCCTGGGTTTATTCTTTTACGGAATAGGCAGTAACATTACCAATATTGCTGTTAATACTCAGGTAGTTGGAGTGGAATCAGGCCTGGGGAAACCGATTATGTCTTCCTGCCACGGATTATTTAGTCTTGGTGCATTTACGGGCTCGGCCTTAGGAGGCATTGCGGTGGCCAAACACATTATTCCGCCTTACCATTTTCTTGCTATAACCTTAACAGCTACGGCATTAGCGTTGGCAGCTTCACGATCTTTGCTGACAACTGACCGCAACACCTCACAGGAAAAAACGGTACTCTTTGTCATGCCCGACAAATCGCTCCTCTTGTTAGGCTTCATTGCATTTTGCTGTATGCTAACAGAAGGAGCCATGGCTGACTGGTCTTCTATTTATTATCGACAGGCAGGTGGTGTAGTTGCTTCAGTAGGGTATACTGCTTTTACGATTACAATGGCAGCAGGACGTTTCCTCGGCGACTGGCTCACGCTGCGTTTCGGAATGAGACGCATGATTCAGATGAGTGGTTTCGTGATTGCAGTAGGCATGAGTATTGCTCTTTCGATCATCTTTCCGCTTACGGTCATTATTGGTTTCCTGCTGATTGGCTTTGGTGTCGCCGTTATTGTCCCGTTGGTTTATTCTGAAGCAGGACGTTCACAAACCATGCCCGCGGGGATGGCCCTGGCGGCCGTATCTACGGTAGGATATACGGGTTTTCTGACGGGCCCACCCTTAATTGGTTTTCTGGCAGAGGCAGGCACCTTACGAACGGCCCTCGGTATTGTCATTGGGCTTGGTTTATTGATCTGGACTCTGGCCCGGCGGATTCGTTAGAAAAAACTTCAATGATAGCAATAACATCCGGCCAGATACGTAATTCTGGGTTTCGTAACCCAATTCCATTTTGCGATTTATGGGTGGAAAGACGTATTTCGTTTACATTAAAACAGAATTAAAATTTAATAAAAAGGGATTTAAAACTTTTATTAAATTTGTTGCAGGCTTTCACTTTTCCACTATACCCTAAAAAAGCCGTCACTCAAAGAGCGGCGGCTTTCAACCTTCCCACTATAAACTACTCTGGTGAGTATTTTTTGCCTGTGGCAATATCATTAATTCATAAAGAGCTGATACTGTAATACAAATGCTCCTTTATGATCCATTAAATCTGCTTTGGTCTGCCCTGTTTTTTGTTTTAAATATTGGACGGTTCTGATAGGTTAAAGTCAATTTAGAAATATACCCTTTTAAGAAAATTTTAATATTTAATATCTACAAGTATTCATACCCGAAAATTAATTTCCGGTATCGTTGAATTAATTTCCTGGAACACCCCAGCCTCCACCGCCGGGAGTTTCAATTACTAATTGATCTTCCGCTTGAACTTCTGCTCCTGAAATACCTGATAAGGGTTCAATCCGATTATTCTGACGGATAAGCCACTGTTTCCCCACGCTACCAGGGGAGCCGCCCTGCAATCCATAGGGTTGCTGAATACGGTGCTGAGTCAGGATTGATATTTTTACGGGTTGTAAAAAACGAATAACTCGGCGTATCCCATCCCCGCCGCGATATTGCCCTTCGCCGCCAGAATCTTCACGGATCTCAAAGCGTTCAAGCCGTACAGGGTATTTCCACTCCATAATTTCAGGATCAGTAATACGAGTGTTGGTCATATGATGGTGAATTCCAGAGGCTCCGTCGAACCCTTCGCCAGCACCTGTTCCTCCACCAATAGTCTCGTAATATCCAAAGGCTTCGTTTCCGAATAATACATTATTCATAGTTCCCTGAGAACAGGCCACTACTCCAAAAGCTTTCAATAAGGTATCGGTTAAACGCTGACTGGTTTCAACGTTCCCACCAACAACAGCCGGACATTCCGCCGGGTTTTCCGGAAAATCAGGGTTTAGAACAGAATGCCTCGGCAGGATGATCTGCACAGGGCGTAAGAGTCCATCATTCAGCGGAATAGTACCTGGCAATAAGGTCCGCAACGTATAAACTACCACACTCTGGACGATGGCCTCATTGGCATTAAGGTTTCCAGAATGTACCGAGCCACTACCTGTAAAATCAACTCGTAAGGGTTTATTTTCCTGTACTGAAAGAGTAACCTGCAAAGGGGTCTGATCGTCCAGGTATTCTTTTGCTTTATAAATACCTGCTGGTATTTGAGCCAGTCGCTCCTGTATTTTTTGGGCCGAATAAGCCTTAAGAGCTTCCATATAGTGGGCTAAAGTATCGGCACCATAATTTTTCGCTAGCTGCTGAAGCCCTTTGGCTCCTTCCCGATTGGCCGCCAAAGCTGCCTGCAAGTCTGCTATATTTTCTTCTACCGAGCGGCTGGGGTAAGGCCCTTCTGTCAATACTGATCGGATGGTATTCCACTGAGGTTCACCTTTATGCACCAGATAAATGGGCGGAATAACAACACCTTCTTCCAACAAATTTCGGGCATCGGGCGGCATGGATGCCGGACGAATACCGCCCATCTCTGCATGATGACACCGACTTGCCACATAACCCAGCAGGACAGTATTTTCAAAAACGGGCGTAATCAACGTCACATCGGGTAAGTGCGAACCTCCATAACCCGGATGATTCGTGACAATAACATCATCGGGACCCATGTGAATGGCTTCACGTACTTTACGTACGCACACTCCCAAACTGCCCAGGTGTACAGGTATGTGCGGAGCATTAGCAATTAGTTCCCCTTTGGCATCAAGCAGGGCACAGGAAAAATCCAGCCGTTCTTTGACGTTTACCGATAAACTAGTCCGCTGGAGCATCTCGCCCATATTCTCTGCAAGGGCTCGAAAGCGATTGGTAAACAGCTCCAGTTCAATAACCTCGTGCGTATTTTGAATACCCTGTTGCCGAGAAAGCTGTATTAAAAAAGTCCCGTCCTGCTTTTTGGTAGCTACCGCTCCTTCCTCAAGATATGTCGTTGAAAACGAGTCAGTTAATACCGCCGGACCGACAATTTCACTCCCAGGTTCCAGAATAGCCCTCTTGTAAATGCCTGTTGCACTCATCACCGGAATCCGCTCAGTCTCTTTCAAAATCCCATCCACTTTCTGAATTAACTCAGCAGCAATTACCCGGATGCTTTCTACTTCAATCGTACGGTTTTCGGGTACATACCCATAAATGGTTTCATACCGTTTTCGAAATGCCTGCAGGAGCTGGTCAATCTGTACGTTTGCCTGGGTAGGAATTTCAAGACTGGCCTCCTGCCCTTTCATTCGTAAAAAGACCAATCGTTTCCGAATACTGGCATTGCTAACGCCCGTTTCCTGAATTTTGGCCAAGGCTTCTTTTTCAAGTTCCGTTAAAATAGTCTGCAAAGTGTCTGCACGATCCAGATTTTGCAGGATACTTCGTTCGGCAAAGCGTTCGATTCGGGCTTGTGAAATACCAAAGGCACTGAGCAAGCCTGCTTCAGCCGGTAAAAGAATTGTTTTGATTTGCAACAACCGGGCAATTCCACAGGCGTGTAAACCACCCGCTCCACCAAAAGCAACTAACGTATAATCGGCAGGATCATACCCCTTTGCTACGGAAATTTTCCGAACCGCCTCAGCCATAATTTCATCAGCAATCTGAACGAAGCCTTTTAGCGTTTCTTCGGCACTGGGCCGTTGGTTCGTTTGGGTTTCTATTGAATCAAGTAGCTGGATTAACCGACTTTCAGCGGCTTCTACGGAAACCGGGATGCTAAATTCACTCGTTTCCAATCGGCCTAGTAATAGGTTAACATCGGTTATGGTAAGTGGGCCGCCAGCTCCATAACAGGCCGGGCCGGGGAAAGCTCCTGCGGACTCAGGCCCTACAAATAGTTTCCGACCATCAAAACCACAGATCGAGCCGCCACCCGCAGCAACGGTATGAATTGCCAATGTTGGAGCCTGTAAACGGGCATTGCCAATCCGCGATTCAAACTGATAATCATAATCTTCATCGTAACGGGCTACATCGGTACTGGTGCCGCCCATATCAAAGGTAATAATTCGGTTAATCCCCGCCCGACGAGCAATTTCAACGGCCCCTACGACACCCCCTGCTGGCCCACTTAATAAACTATCTTTGGGTTCAAAAGCATTCCGACGCACCAGACTACCCGCACTACTCATGATAAACAGATTTGAACCCTGAATGGTATGGACGATCTGATCGAGATAACGGTGAATAATCGGGGCCAGATAAGCATTTACTACCGTAGTTTCGGCACGGTGTAAAAATTTGATATGAGAAGATAATTCCGTTGAAACGGACACAAATTCATGCTCAATCTGACTGGATAAGGCCTGCTCATGTACCGGATTCCGATAGGCATTTTTCAGACAAATAGCTACGCTTTCCGTTTCAGGGGAAAGCATTAATGTTGACGTTAAGGGCCGAATAATGCTTCCATCTGCCGCGATTTGTTCCTCGACTTCAATGACTTCATGGTAAAGCGGATCGGGCTTACGTACGTGTAAAGCGAATAAATCGGGTCTTGACTGATCACCAATACGCAGCAAGTCTTTAAATCCTTTCGTAACCACGAAAGTCGTTCTGGCTCCTTTTCCTTCCAGCAGAGCATTTGTTCCCTTCGTTGTGCCTAAACGTAGAATGAGTTTTGGAAAAGCTTCGTCTAAAGCCGTTTGCGTAATAATCCGAATGGCCAATACCGGAGCTTCCTCACCTGCATTTAGCTCAAAAGCAATTGGGAAGGCCGTCGCTAACAGGTCTTCCTCCAGTTCTATTATATTTCCCTGCGGCTGAAAGGCTTTAACCGAACAACTAAGAGAATGCTCTAATATGCGAAAGGTATAGCTTTTCAGGATATCCCGGCTTAGCTGCCAGTTGGTTGAAATTTCAAATACTTTTGCTGCAATACGTCGTTTGATAAATCCGCGTAGGGTTCCATTACTCAGCACTTTTCGATAGTAAACCCGACCATTCGAGTCACTGGCAATGCAGTCGGTAAAGGTTCCACCCGTATCAACCGAAAATAAATAGGAAGTAGCCATGGCCAAAAATAAAATCCAGACCGAGGATTCGTGTGGATATAGGCCTTACTTTTTTCAAGATACCAATATTCAGCGTGTTTTATAAAAGCAGGAATGCGGAATTACGGGCTATCATACTCTGGGTTGGCTATAAAAATTACTACCTTTCGACCCTGTTTGTTAATGCTTGTGTATGAGCCGCTCATCTTCCCCCAAAATCTGGTCTGGTTTAATTTATTTGTACATTGCCTGGGGCAGTACCTACCTGGCAATCCATTACCTCGTCGAAACCATTCCACCCTTGTTAGCTTCCGGAATGCGAAATGCTTCGGCAGGTGTTATTATGCTTATTTACGCCAAAATCACTGAGCCCAAAGTTTGGCCTGATAAACGATCCTGGCTGGTTTCGTTCTGGGCAGGAATTTTGATGTTAGGCGTTGGAAATGGTGGGGTCAGTATTGCAGTAGCCTGGGTACCTACGGGTTATGCCGCTCTGATCGTAGCGGCCGTACCAATCTGGTTGGTACTTCTACAATGGATCTGGCTTCGGATCATTCCTACCAAACTGGTTTTGCTTGGTGTATTTGCGGGAATTGTGGGAGTAAGCCTGCTACTCAATTTCGACGCTTTTTCACTTGAGGGCTCGTCCGCTCAATTTACATTTGGTATTCTGGCCTTACTGGCAGCCACTTTTTGCTGGAGCTGGGGTATGGTGGTTTCGCAACAAAGTCAGGTGCCTTACTCTGCTGCCTATATTTCAGCCATGCAAATGATTGGTGGTGGTATGGCGACGTTATTCGTAAGCGGTATCATTGGGGAGTGGAATGGGTTTACTGCTAATCGCATTACTCCACAGGCAATTAATGCTTTTATTTATTTACTAACGATCGGCTCTCTGGGTGGATTTACCGTATTTAGCTGGTTATCGCAACATACTTCTCCTACACTTTTAGCTACTTACAATTACGTTAACCCTCTGGTAGCGTTACTATTAGGGTATCTATTTGTAGGGGAACAACTTTCGTTCAAAGTTGTTTTAGCCGCTGTAATCATTATTGCGGCTGTGCTGCTGATTACAGCCGGGCAACGCCAGCCTAAATCAACCGAGCTTTCAGAAGTGTGATCAACCGCTGTTTAATAACCCTTACATACCTCTATTCCATGAAAAAAATCGTTTTTATTCTTCTGAGTACCATGACTTTCGCAAATGCTCAACAAGTTATCCCTCTGTATGACTTTTCTCCCATCCCTAACCAGGCTCCGAATGCCCCTGTAACGGACGAAGCCGTTGTTGATAATGGAAAGAACGATGGCATCTTACGACTTAATAATATCACTAAACCTAGCATAACACTTTACAAAACTGCCAAACCCAATGGTACCGCTGTTATTATTTGCCCAGGCGGTGGATATGGCATTTTGGCGGCTAGCCACGAAGGTTCTGATGTAGCGAAGGTATTTAACGAATGGGGCATTACCGCTTTTGTTCTGAAGTATCGCTTGCCTTCTACAAAAAACTTAATGGTTCAGAATGAAATAGGGCCTTTGATGGATGCCCAGCAGGCTATCCGCATGGTTCGGTCTCGAGCTAGTGAGTTTGGAATTAAACCCGACCGCATTGGCATTATGGGTTTTTCAGCAGGGGGGCATTTGGCTTCAACGGCAGGAACACATTTTGAAAATCCTGTTGGTAGCTGGCCTAACCGCCCAAACGTATCGGTAAGGCCTGATTTTCAGATTCTGATTTATCCCGTAATCAGCCTTACTCCTGAATTGGCACATGGTGGCTCGCGGGATGCTCTACTTGGGAAAGATGCTTCTCAGGATAAAATTGACGCCTATTCCAACGAAAAGCAGGTAACCAGGCAAACACCACCCAGTTTTCTGGTTCATGCTCAGGATGATAAGGCCGTTAATCCCCAAAATTCCATTGCCTTTTTCACAGCCAGTCAGAATAATGGCGTTGCTTCAGAGTTACACATTTACCCCAAAGGCGGGCAT
>JASGGE010000054.1:0-23514 GCA_047605205.1 Siphonobacter sp. | reverse complement strand
AAAACGGAGCCGCAGTAATTTTTGTACACGGAGCGGGTTATCTGCAAAATGCTCATAAATGGTGGAGCTCCTACTACCACGAATATTTGTTTCATAACCTGTTAGTAGATAAAGGCTATACGGTTCTGGATATTGATTATCGTGGCTCTGCGGGCTATGGCCGTGACTGGCGGACGGGGATCTATCGGTTTATGGGTGGAAAAGATCTGGACGACCACGTGGATGCTGCCAAATATCTGGTAGAGAAACAGGGTATCGGGGCTAAACGTATTGGTATGTACGGGGGTAGTTATGGGGGGTTTATGACCCTGATGGCACTCTTTACCAAGCCCGGTGTTTTTGCGGCGGGAGCAGCCTTGCGGCCCGTTACCGATTGGGCGGCCTATAACCATGGCTATACCGCTAATATCCTGAACGAACCTCAGACAGATTCGCTGGCCTATCGGCGTAGTTCACCCATTTATCATGCAGCTGGCTTACAAGATCATTTACTGATTTGCCACGGAATGGTGGATGTAAATGTGCACTTTCAGGATGCCGTACGGCTTTCACAACGCCTGATTGAGCTTCGGAAAGAAAACTGGGAACTGGCTCCTTACCCCATGGAAGATCACGGATTTGTAGAACCGACTAGCTGGATGGACGAATACAAACGGATCCTGAAATTATTCGAAACGAATTTGAAAAAGTAATGAATGAAAAAGGCGGCTGAAGATTCAGCCGTCTTTTTCATTGTTATCCCTATTTTGTTCCGATGTACGTTCTGATTTCCTTTTCCATTTCTGCTTCTTTTGTCTTCGCCTCTGCCAGGGGCATACCCGCATTCATACTGGGGCGTTTATGTCCAATGGCTGTTAGCCAGGCATCTTTCATCATTTTCTGGCGAGTATCAACTAAAGTAAAAAACTCACGAGCTTTAGGCGTAAGGGTTAGGGTACTGAGAATATCATCCGCTCGGGCGGCACTGGTTTCCCCCAGATAAAGCAAAATCTGTTGAGCCATCACCCAGTGACCTAAATCGTTTGGATGCACGCCATCCTGAGCGAAGGCGAAATCAGCTTTTTTGTCACGATGTTCTTCAAGATATGCCTTCATCGGGAAATGAATATCTGCTACCTCCCACTGGGCGGTTTCCTGTTGATGAAGTAGCCAGGTTGAATACTGATCCAGTACCTGGGCATAGCCAATGCTTTTGCCATTTTTCTCGTCGTAAACGGGCGGAGTCAGGTGAATGATTTCGGCACCTGATTGCACCACTTTATCGTGTAACCAGTTAATGCCATCTTTAAATTTCTGGAAACGTTGTTCGTCAAAAGGGAGATAGATTCCGTCGTTCATACCATAACAGGCAAAAACCAGATCAGGTTTGGTTTGGGCAAGAATCCGATCAAGCCGCTCGTGCAAATCAGGTCTGGGGAATTGGCCATCCGCATGACCTTCTTCAGATAACCCTGAGACGGTTTCACTGGGTAAGCCTAGGTTGATGAACTCAAGATGTCGTTTCGGGTAATGAGCAAGAAAATAAGCTTCCAGATCAGTAACGTACTGACCACTGTAAGTAATACTGTTGCCAATAAAAACAATGCGATGGACTTTTTTAGAGATGGGATGACTTTGGGAATGAGATGGATAGGCCCAAAATAAAGCTAAAAGAAGTAGTAGAAATACGTTGCGTTTATACATGCCAGAGTAAGCGAAATTGCAGATAAAAAAGAAAATGCCCTTTATTATGAAAGTTATATTTCTGATAAACGATCAATAACGAATCCCGTTTCCCTAAAATCAATAATGTCGACTACAGATCGTGATTTTCATACCAACTTTTGATAGAAAGGGATTAGTATTTTAAAAACGGATTTGAAAAGCGTTGGTCGGTCAGGAAAGTAGAATCGGTTAAAGTATGAAGAAAGGCCAGCAAATCTTTTTTTTCAGAAGGAGTTAAATGCAGAGAACCTCCGAGATCACGGCTGAGGGTACGGCTGGGTTCAATATGATCGCTGTAATGATCAATAACTTGGTCTAATGTCAGAAAGCGGCCATCGTGCATGTAGGGAGCTGTAATGGCAATATTACGTAAGGTGGGCACCCGAAAGCGGGCAAAATCATCATCTATTCCGGTTAAGTCCTGTCGGCCGGGATCTAGCGGAGATTTATCCAGACCATTATTGTGAAAAACATTCTGGAAGAACTTCGCACTGCCGTGGCAGTGGGCACAGCTATTCCCGCCCCGTTTGCCCTCTGGGCCGTGCATAAACAGATGCATCCCACGTTTTTCTGCTTCGGTTAATATATACTTCCCCTGTAGATACTGATCATAAGGGGCATTGGCTGAAATCAGAGTACGTTCAAACTGAGCAAGGGCTTTAGCGATCAAATCGGCCGTAATGGTAGAGGTGCCAAAAGCTTTTTCGAACCGACCTGGATAAAAGGGAGTTTGCTGCAATTTTAAAGCCGTTTTTTCGGGAGCCAAACCCATTTCGTCAGGATGGGCCATCGGAACCAGGGCCTGGGCTTCCAGGCTAGTGGAGTGCCCATCCCAGAAAAAATCACGCACCCATAACAGGTTTACCAACGACATTGAGTTACGAAAGGTAGGCCGGCCACTTACACCAATGCTTATACTTAATCCATCCGTAAACGCTTTATTTTGCTGGTGGCAACTGCTACAGGAAATGGTATTATTTTTCGAGAGCAGGGAATCATAAAATAAATACCGACCTAGCTCTACCCCTTCCTGAGTGGTAGGATTATCAGCCGGAATTGTAAAGCGGTTGCCAAAAGTGCCTGGAATCGTAAAGGAATAGGGCGTTGGGGTTTGACGGGTAAACGCCATCCCTACTAGTACAATACTAACCAGCAAAAGGAATGGACGAAGCATGAGGGTTTTCAGTTTTTTGCTATACAGATTTCAATTAAATGAAAGCCAGGGATTGTAAATTCAGGCACTATTTAGCGAAGCGAATTTCGATTTCTCTGATTTCCCGAATCCAGCGGGCTGGTTTCTTTTCATTGGGAACTACTACCCGATAAGGACCGACACCCGTAGGCAAAGCAGCCCCGTCGGTTGCATCAGCTAAGATAATAGGTTGGTTTGAAAATTCCGGGTCTAATTCGGGCAATGCAAATAAAACCTCATAGCCATCGGCTGCCCGAAAGATAGCATACTTCACCAGGTTTTCTCCACGTAATTGCCCGCCCAGCGTAACTCCTGCCTTTTTCAGAATATCGGCTAGCAGAATTCCAGAATAAATATGCTCTTTGCCATCTCTATCTGTTGCTTTGACTTCCAGGTGTGGCATGGCTTTTAAATCAGTGGCCTGTAATTGTATAGGTTGCGTAACTTCACCACTCACCTTCAGAACGGTTTGGGCGGCAGCAACCTGACCAATAAAGACAAACAGAAAAAGATAGTGGTTCATAACAAAGAGATTCGTTTTGGTGTACCAAATGTTTGCTGCATGGGGTTGAATTATGAAACCGGCATATGGCCGAACCCAACCGGAGAAAGATAAGGTGGAAAGAAAATAGAATAGAAACAGACATTGGAAGGCGGGTATGTTTTTACAAATATAATAATCAGCTATCCATCGAAGGGTATGGTTATTTTGGCCTTATGGAACCATCTGGCTCAATCGCTGTTAAGCACCTAGAATCTTCTTCCCGAAGGTATGAGCAATCTATCAAGTTCGTCACCAGTTCCCCGGGTGATGCGTCAATACCCCTGGATTATCGCCGTTTCAGGGTTACTAACCCTTATCATTATTAATGGGTTAACCACTTCTTCTCTTTCTGTTTTTGACGAAGCACTAGTACAGGAATTCAAATTAAATCGTGGTTTACTGAAATCAAGGGAAACGGTAACCTATGCGGTTGCTGCCGCATTCATTTTATTATCAGGCATTCTGATTGACCGGATTGGTGTAAAGAAATTACTCCTAAGCGGTTTGGGTATTATGACAATGGCTTTAGCTGGATATAAATATGCTAAAACGCTGAACCATCTGTATATACTACACGTATTGCTGGGCTTCGCTTACGTAACGGCCGGACCGGTTCCAATGGTGATTTTAGTATCAGGCTGGTTTCAGGAAAAGAGAGGCCTGGCTTTAGGAATTACCTTAGCTGGTACTAGTTTAGGAAGTGCTATTTTCCCTCCGTTATTAACGCATTTAATGACAGCAATAGGCTGGCGAAATACCTTTTATTATCTAGCCTTTATCCCTTTCATAGTATTGATTTATGCCGCTTTAGTAGTGCGGAATGGTCCTGCCAATGAAACCTCCAAACCTGTGCAAAGTGGAATGTCTTATCAGGCTGCCTTACGGACGCCCCTGTTTTGGGTAATTTCATTTTGTGGCTTTCTATCTTTCTTAGGTATTGTAGGGATTGTATCGAATTTATTTCTGCATTTGCGGGAGCTTAATTTTACTTCTACTCAGGCTGCCTGGATGTTATCTCTCTATTTCATACTGGCTCTTGTTGGCAAATTGGTCTTTTCGACGTTATCAGACTACTACAATATATATCGCATTTTTACAACTTGTTTTATTGGTTTGGCACTTGGCTCACTCGGTTTGGGAAGTTTGGAACGCTGGGCCGTTTTCCCCTCAATAACCATGGCAGCATTAAGTTGGGGAGGTGTATTTACATTGTATAATGTTTTGATAGTCAAGAGTTTTGGTTTAAGAGAGGCCGGAAAAATTAATGGAACAATCAATCTGTTTGAAAGTTGTGGATCATTATTAGGGCCGATTGTGGTTGGAGTACTTTCAGAAAAGTTAGGATCTTATCAGGGCCCTTTATATGGTGTAGCATGTGTATTTGGCCTGACAACCATTCTGACGTTTTTTCTGGCCAGGTCGGTGAATATCAAAAAAACCTATTAACGATAAACCCTCCTTAGAATGGGTTATTGTTTGCTAGTCTGAAAACTTCAGACGTATTTTGGAAATACTCGTTAAAAAATACCCGCCGAACACTTATTTGACAGCCCAATGCGTTTCTAACGATAGAACCAATTTGGAGAGAGAGAATTCGATGAGATCCTTTTTGTTTATTTGGACAATTGGCCTGTTTTCCCCCTTTGCTCAGGCTCAATCTTCCCGATTTGTAAGTCAAACTCATTCAGTACCTAAAACGCAAGAAACCCCTCAGGTTTCTGCCGGAGCTGGTGAAACGCTACAATTACGTTGCCTGCCTCTTTGGGGGGAATTTCCCAAAACGGCATCACAGAAAAGAGAAGATGAGAATTTCCTGAAAGTATGTGATGAGAATTTTGGTAATCGCCAGGAGGCCAGCCAGTTTTTTGCTGAACGTGGCTGGGAGTATATTGCCGAAGGTGAGCTGGATACCGCCTGCTACCGTTTTAATCTGGCCGAGTTACTGAATTCAAACAATAGCGAGGCGTATTGGGGGCTAGGAGTAATTTGCCATCAACGAGGACAGACGCCAGAAGCGATTCGGATGCTGAGTAAGGGGGTTGAAATCGATACAGCAAATTCTATGCTAATTGATGATTTGGCAACTTTATACATTCATCAGTATAAGACATCTCAGCAACCTGCTGATCTTGATCAGGCCTTTACCTTATTGGATCAGTCTCTCCGCGTGGATTCAACAAATGCTACTACTTTTCTCAAGCTATCGGTAGCTGAATTTCAACGAGAGAACTACGAAAAGGCCTGGAAGCATTTGCATCATTGTCGTGAACTGGATTTTCAGGTGTTAGATATCGACTATATCGAAGAGTTGAAAACTAAAGCTGCCGACCCGCTAGGATTCTTTAAGTAAGTACTGGTTCAATACCGAAAAAAGCCCTTCAATGCTAATTGAAGGGCTTTTTGTTCGGTAAACCTAATGGAAAAGTTACTCGCCAGATTGTACTACTACTACTTAAGCGTAACAGACAGGGAGGGTTTTGTGAATTTTTGACGATAGTATTTGTTTAAACGGGCAATCGCAAATCCGGCCAATACTCCTGGCAAAATCCAGCTAATGAGAAATAGGATGGCAGGGGTATTTGTAGGCATGAAGCGAGGGACTACATTCACGATAAAGGCGGTAAGTGTAGCGGCATAAGAAGCGAAAACATGTCGGCCAATCACTAGAAAGTACTTCTTCCCGTAATCTGGGAAATGAATAAATCAATCACTGGCGGATACATCAAAATAACAAAGGCAATGCCATATAAAGCACCCCATAAGTGAGCAGAATGGTTAATCAGGCTATTACCCCGGCGAGCTTCCCAGTAGGAATAAGCCAGATAAAGGCCTCCAAAAATCCAGCCCGGAATCGGGATGGGAATAAAGAATAAATAAAGACTCGTTAAGGGAGCGAACATGATACCAGCAAAAATAACGGATGATACTCCACCTGATGCCCCCAGGGAGTTATAGCCCCGATTGGTGCGGTTTTTGAAGTAGGTTGGTAAGTCTGAAACCACAATACCTCCCAGGTATAAAACAGCATATAAAATTGAACCATTAGCTGAAATTTGTGAAAACACGGTTTCAACCAATTGCCCAAATGAGTATAACGAAATCATATTAAACGCCAGGTGCCCAATGTCTGCATGAATAAAACCTGACGTGATAAACCGCCAGTACTCATTTCTGCGATCAACTTCATAGGGATTCATTACCCAGCGGCGTAATACAGACTCGTTATTCCAGGCATATATACTAGCGGCAACCGCCAGGATGATAAATACAATCGTTAGACTCATAACAATAAGGTTTGCTTCGTTTCTTTTGGTCTAATAGAAACGGTTTGCCAAAAATATGGGTTTTCGCCGGTGCGTGCTGGTTATTTTTTCTTAACTTACAACCACCTCATTAACAATCAAAAATCTTCTCATTATGACGTCTTCCCGTCGTCGGTTTTTTCGACAGTCGGCCTCTGTGGCCTTATTCCCAAGCCTGAAATTGCTCAGCCCAGATCAACTGAAAGAAATCCAGGAGTATTCCTCCGAAAAATCGCCGGAAGGAATAGCTATGGATGAAGATTATTGGACCATGATTCAGCGGGCTTATACCGTTTCCCCCAATATCCTCAATTTGAATAATGGTGGCGTAAGCCCGGCCCCAACCGTTGTACAGGATGCCGTTGAACGTTATTTCAAATATTCGAATGAAGCTCCCAGCTACTTTATGTGGCGGGTGCTTGACCAGGGGCGTGAGCCTTTGCGGGCACAATTAGCAAAAGTTGCCGGAGTTTCGCCAGAAGAAATTGCGATTAACCGTAATGCAACAGAGGCATTAGATACCGTGATTTTGGGATTAACACTTCAGAAAGGGGATGAAATTGTAGTTTGTAATTTCGATTATCCGAATATGATGAGTGCCTGGCGGCAACGTGAGTTACGAGATGGCTTAAAGCTCAATTATGTGAACTTAACTATGCCATGTGAAGATGAAGATTTGATCGTAAAGAAGTACGTAGAGCAAATGACCCCCAAAACCAAAATTGTACACCTAACACACGTATTCAATTGGTCAGGACAAGTGTTACCTGTTCGGAAAATTGCCGATGAAGCTCATAAAAGAGGTATTGAAGTATTGGTAGACGGAGCTCACAGCTTTGTGCACCTGGATTATAAAGTGCCCGATTTGGGCTGTGATTATTTCGGTACGAGTTTACATAAATGGCTTAGTGCTCCGATCGGTACGGGGATGTTATGGGTGAAAAAGGAAAAAATAGCGAAGATCTATCCGCTTGTTCCCAATGAACAACCCTTGTCTGATAACATTCGAAAATTCGAAAATCTGGGAACTCGCCCCTTTTATATCGAACAGGCCATTGGTCAGGCGATTCAGTTTAATAACGCCATCGGCTCAGCCCGAAAATTTGAGCGGCTGTTTTATCTGAAAAACTACTGGGCCGAAAAAGTGAAAGACTTGCCCGGTATTAAACTCTATACGTCATTGAAAAAGGGTTATTCAGGGGCCTTAGCTGTTGTGGGCCTGGAGGGAATGACTCCTGGCGAGCTGGAAAGTACCTTATTGGGGCGTTTTAAAATACACACAACCCCCGTTGATAAGGAAAACGTAAAGGGGGTTCGCGTAACCCCACATGTATACATTGTGCCTTCTGATCTGGACCGACTGGTGGAGGCCCTGACTATTTTATCGAAAGAAAAATCAGGAGAATTGGCGAAGAAGGGATAAATCCAGTGTATGGTCTTTAATCTTCAGATGGAGAATCCTCCATGCTTACAATGCAGGCAGGTAACAGAGTAATTAAAAAACAAGGCTCGCGTTTAAACGCGAGCCTTGTTTTATTTAGCCATTATGTTTGCTTTTATCATTCGGTCGGCCAGTTGTTTACTAAATAGTTCTGTTCCTGCCTGGTTTAAATGAGTAGCATTGAAAAAATACGCCCGGCTTCGGGTAATGGCCTGATCGTCAAATTTCCAGAACGGAACCTGATTTACAGCACAAAGAGAGTCGAGCTGAGCCAGGCATTGGGAACGATTAGCATGCATATCTGAGTATTCTTTTAAAATGGGAGCTTCATAAACAACCGGTACGATCCCATTTGACTTGGCCAGAGCAAGAAATTTCTGATAAAACTGCAATTGTTTTGAAGAAACCTGAAGTGTAAACCCATCCGGATTCTGCTTTCTGGTATTATCAAACGTTTCATCAAAATGAACATACGGCGTGGGGATATAGCCACTTTTTGCTTCCCATTCTCTACCGCCGCCACTTAGCCAAAGCCCTAATCCTACGAAAGCTTCTGGAACAAGAATAGAGTTAAAGTAGGCATATTTTAGTAATGGAATATGCCGGGTGTTTAATACTTTTTGATTTTTGTTTTCCAGGAATGATCGGCCAAACGCTTCGTCCAGAAATGGTACAAAAGAGAAATCATAGTAGCCTCGTACGGGGGTACCCAGATACTCAGGGGTTGCTTCCAGAAAAACGTACTTTGGCTTAGGGCTATAATGCAGCCATAGTTTAAACATGGCTAACTGATGTTCGATGGAATTGCCATTCAGCCCAAAATCATAGCAATTTAAATGCGTTTTAGCTCGAATAATGGCAGGGTCTAGCATATAATCTACTCTAGATGGCCCCAGGAATAACACCTCAAATGTATTCTTACCTGAGGCAGCCATAGAAGGCTTGAAATCGTAGTTTTGCCGGATACTAAAATCAAGAATTTTTTCAGTAATCCAGCCCAGAACATATAAGGATAGTAAAAAGGCGAATACCCGAAAAAAAATCTTCTTACTGTTTGTTCTCATTAAAGAAAGTTGTCGAAGGGACAAAAATTAAAACTGAAAATAAATAAACTGTTTGGCGGTATCAAATAGAGCAAACAGGATAAAGAAAATAACCATCGCTGAATAGAGAACGGGCCGCATTACTTTTAGGCGGGCGGTTGGTAAATAATCTTTACGATATTCAATAAGCAAATCGCCTAACCCTAAGAGGAATAATACCAACAGGCTGATTATCATGCGGAAGGGTGGTTTAAAGTCACCCGTTCGCATTACCCAATAATTAAAACTGTCTAACTCAACTTTCCAGCCACGCCAGGAAAAGAGCGTATCGATAAGGGTAAATGCATCATGCACGGAATTGGCCCGGAAGAAAATCCAGGCAAAGGTTACCAACGAAAAGGTGGCAAGTATACAGATGAAATTCACCCACCAGCGGTTGGGTAACTCAACGAGCTTCGAGTCCCGGCCAATCATAGTAATCAGATTAAAGACCGAATGCAGCCCTCCCCAGATTAAGTAAGTCCAGTTGGCTCCGTGCCATAAACCACTGATGAGGAACACGATGCTTACGTTGAAATAACGTCTGAGGCGTCCTTTGCGGTTACCGCCTAATGGTATGTAAACGTAGTCTTTAAACCAGGTGGAGAGCGAAATGTGCCAGCGGGCCCAAAACATCTGAATGTTCGTAGCAATGTAAGGACGTTTAAAATTCTCCATGAGTTTAAAGCCAAGAATTTTGGCTGTCCCAATGGCAACATCCGAATAACCAGAAAAATCACAATAAATCTGAATGGCAAAGAAGGCGGCCGCACCGGCGGTAGCTAACGAACCATAACGACTGGGATCGGGACTGTTAAAGACCGGATCAACGTACATGCTCAGCCGATCGGCTACTACCATCTTTTTAAATAAACCCCAGTAAATCCACCTTAAGCCATCAATAGTCTGGGCATAGTTAAAGGTATGCTTTTCGTGAAATTGGTGGAGCATATTCTGAGGCCGCTCAATGGGGCCTGCCACCAGCTGCGGAAAAAACATGACGTATAAAGCATAAATTCCGAAGTGCCGCTCGGCATACTGATTGCCACGGTATACTTCAATGGTATAACTCATGGCCTGAAATGTATGGAAAGACAGACCGACAGGTAATAAAATCTTTAACAGAGGTAAATGCCTGTGACCTGGGCCAACGAGGAAATTAACGTTATCAGCGAAGAAGTTATAGTATTTGAAAACAGCGAGAATACCCAGATTCGCAATTAGACTCAATACCAGAAAAAGCTTTCGTTTGTGCCCAACACTTTGTTCAATCCAGATACCAGCGAAATAATCAATAACAATCGTAGCTCCCAGAATAACGATGTAAATGGGAATGAATGCCATGTAAAAATAACAACTGGCAATCAGTAACATGAACCATCGGAAACGGTGGGGCAAGGTATAATAAAGCAGGACAACGATTGGAAAAAAAATGAGAAACTCAATCGAATTGAAGATCATATTACTTCGGTTCGTTAACGGGGTAACAGATAGGATGGGGCACAAAAATATCTAATATTTATCCTTACATTGGTTACCTGATCATTTATTTCCCAACTTAACCCTTATCCTATTGATTGGGAAATGGATAACTAAGCCGGGAAAGAGTTATTCGATACCACCATATTGTTTTTGGACAGAGGATCTGTGTTAAGAGTAATTAATAACCCAGCAACTAATTGATGTTTAAAAACGGGAAGCTTGCCGGGAAATAGAATGGTTTTTCGTATATAGTCAATCAATTGGGAAAGGCAGGTGATGGATAGCTTTTATAGAATGAAGAATGGTGCAGAAGGTATAAAGAACGTATTTGTAACTTATATGGATAAAACATTTCTCTCCTTGAAAAAACAGTTTATACTACCCTTCCTTTTCTGCCTGAGCCTGGTTGGCTCTGCTCAAACGGTCTATCAACCGAATTGGGCTTCCTTGGATACCCGTCTGGCACCAGCCTGGTTTTCAGATGCCAGGTTTGGTCTTTTTATTCATTGGGGGCTGTATTCCGTGCCTGCCTGGGCTACCAAGTCAAATGCTGATGGCTTTGGAAGTGGGTATGCCGAATGGTATTGGCAACGCCTTCATACGCCAAGTCTGAAAATTCATAAAGAGTTTAAGGCTTTTCACGAACAACACTATGGACCAAACTTCAGGTATCAGGATTTTGTATCAATGTTTACTTGCGAATTATTTAATCCGGAAGAATGGGCAACACTCTTCCAGCAATCAGGAGCGAAATACATTGTTCTGACCTCCAAACATCACGAGGGTTTTACGCTCTGGCCCAGTGCTCAGGCCTGGAACTGGAATGCCCTTGACGTAGGCCCACACCGTGACTTAGCTGGTGATTTGAGTGTAGCCATCAAGAAAAAGGGTTTGCATATGGGCTTTTATTATTCCCTGTATGAATGGTATAACCCAACTTACAAGGCAAATGTGCATCAATATGTAGAAGAACATATGATTCCCCAGATGAAAGATTTAGTGACCAAATATGAGCCTGATGTACTTTGGACAGATGGTGAATGGGAGCAATCTGCCAAAACCTGGGAAAGCGAAAAATTCCTGGCATGGCTCTATAATGAGTCACCCGTGAAAGACCGAATTGTGGTGAATGATCGTTGGGGTAATGATACCAAAGGCAAGCATGGTACCTTTCTGACATCTGAATACGGTCAGGGAAATGTTGCTCAGGGAAAACCCTGGGAAGAATGTCGCGGAATTGGCGAATCATTTGGGTACAATCGCAATGAAAATCTGGAAGATTACCAGAGCAGTACGCAGTTAATTCATCAACTAATCAGTGTAGTCTCTCGGGGTGGAAATTTCTTATTAAATATTGGCCCCACCGCTGATGGAAGAATTCCCGTAATTATGCAAGAACGCCTGCATGACCTAGGAGAGTGGCTGAAGGTGAATGGAGAAGCTATTTATGGTACGCAACGTTGGGAAAAAGCTCCGGTATCAAAAACCATGTTCTTCACTCAGAAAGGGAAAGATTTGTATGTTTTTTCTACGGAATGGCCTGCTCAACTTGAGATCGACGGAATTCAGAAGCAAACAAATGTGCGTTTATTGGGGTATTCGGGTAAAATAACGCAGCAGCTTTCAGGCCAGAAGCTAAAGATTACGCCACCTATTCTGAAACCCGGAACGTTTGCCAATCAGGCTGCTTGGGTATTTAAACTGGAAAAAGCGTTGTAAGAATTTGGATTGATTTTCCACTAACCAAACGTTGACAGAGCTTCAACGAACGTTCTTTCCAAACCAATTCGTAAGCTTTGTCAACGTTGAAAAATCGGCATTATCAGCCTGGCAACCACCCGGAAAGGGGACGAATCTGCGTCTCTATCTTCATATTAAACGGAAAACCTTAGCGGCTTAATGAATAAGGCCGATCTTCGGGTTTACTGCCCCAGTTTTTGTTAGGGATGGATCCCATTGTTAACTCCAGGGTTCCACCAGCCAGAAGCTGTCCGTGCGTTAAATATGTTTTAGTAAAAGGCTTCCCATTAAGTTTTGCTGACTGAATGTAAATGTTCTGGTCAGAATTGCCTAACGCCTTTACGGTAAAGGTTTTTCCATTGGTAAACTTCAGGGACGCCTCTGTAAAACCAGGGCTGCCGATTACGTATTCAGGAACGCCAGGCGTAACCGGATAAAATCCTAACATACTGAATACCAGCCAGGCTGACATTTGGCCACCGTCTTCATTGCCGGATAAGCCGCCCGGGCCTAAACCATACTCGTCACGGATCAGATGACGTACCCACCGTTGCGTTTTGTAAGGTTGTCCTCCCCACGTGTATAAATAAGCCGTATGATTTCCAGGCTCATTGCCGTGCCAGTAATAGCCTTGTTCAAACATCGTATCAAGTTTGGTAATAAAGCGATCAGTACCACCAATTTGCTGAATTAACCCAGCAATATCCTGAGGGACAAACCAGGTATATTGAGCGGGCGATCCTTCGGTGATAAAGCTTGCCCGCTGAGCAAACGGGTTGAAGGGTTCACTCCATCGTCCGTCTGCATAACGCCCGCGAGCCCAGCCCGTTTTCGGATCGATCACGTTTTTATAGTTAGTTGCCCGCCGAATAAGCTGGTTATAGTCGCTGGTTTTGCCTAAAGACTTGGCAAATTGGCTCAGACAAAAATCATCATAGGCGTATTCAAGCGTCCGGGAAGTTTGTTCTCGTTTATGGAAAGCCTGCCAAACGGAATCTTCTAATGGGATATATTGATATTGCAGATAACTGGCCAACGCTCGCCGACCTTGACCCGCTTCATAGCTTTTGGTATCTTTATTGACATCAAAGGCATTTTTACGGAGATATTGATACCCCGACGTTACATCAAAATCCCGGATTCCTTTGATATAGGCATCCGACATGGCAGATAATACATGATCACCTACCATTGCTGCTGTATACTGATTCCAGCAGGGGAAAATAGGCATCCAGCCACCTTGTTCAGCCATTTTGGTAAACGATTGCATCAGGCTGGCCGAACGCTTTGGTTCTAGCAAGGCGTGCAGGGGCATCCCCGCCCGAAACGTGTCCCAGAGGCTAAAGTCACAATAGTAATCAAATCCTTTTGCTACGTGAATGGTCGAATCATCTGCAAAACCAGGGTACCGGCCGTCTACGTCTGAATATAAGCGTGGAGTTAACTTGGTGTGATAAAGAGCCGTGTAAAATAGCGACTTGTCGTTTTCGGAACCTTGCAGCCTTATCCGGCCCAACTCCTGGTTCCAGGCTGCCTCAGAGGCTTTTCTTACGGCATCCAGACTCCAGCCCGAAATTTCAGTCTGAAGATTTTTACGGGCTCCTTCCAGGTCAGTAAAGGATGTTCCGACTCGCACGCTAACGGTGGTCTGGGCTGCTGAAGCAAATTGTACTAATGCACCTACGGACATTCCTTTTGAGGGGAGTACGGGTTTCGTTTCACCCGATTGAATGGTTGTATTTTCCCAGATACTGAAGGTTTCAAAAGGAGTATCGAACTGAATGACAAAATAACCACTAAAGCCTGCTGGCTGGCCCGCTCCCTGGTAAATGCGATGAACAGGATTATAGCCTACAATCTCGCGGCGTTCAGGGTGAATTTCTACGTATCCTTCTCCCTCATCACTATTAGGTTCGATCAGCACATAATGCTTACCCTGATTCTGAAATTGAAAACGTAATAATCCGGCTCGCCTGGAGGCTGATAACTCAGCTTTGATCTGATAATCATTTAGTTGAACGGAATAGTAGGAGGGAGTAACCACTTCCTGATCATGTGAAAAGGCAGATTCCGGGCGGGTGGTTGCTTCGCCTGAAAAAGGCATTAACGTCAAGCTGCCATAATCCTGTACGCAGGAGCCATTTAACCAGTGCGAACCTCTAAAACCGTTAATTTTTGTATCCGTATAATAATAAGGCGGAATACATTTTGTTTCGGTTCGGCGAGTTTGGGGTGTCCAGGTAGTCATGCCATGCGGATGACCGACAGCGGGCGTAATCTGTCCTTTGAGTTCGCTTCCGGCTTCACTGTGTTTTCTAGCCGATTCCGTTGTACTTGGGGCTGACCCTATTAATGGATTAACGTACTGAACAGCAGTTTTTTGCTGGGCAAAAGCGGTGGAAATACCAAAGAAGGTAAACAGTAAAAATCGCATGGAAAATAGGTTAATACCGCAGAAAGACCTTTAATTAACGTAATAACCCTATCAGATGTATCAATAACTAACCATGAATCGTTAAAAACAGCTTATATATCTGTATCTTTACCTAAAGATAACAGGTGTTCTGTTGAATGTTAATTGTCGATCAATAAACAAACTATGAAAAAACGATTAGTAATAGCCATTGCTTTGATGCCCGTTGCGGTTTGGGCACAAAGTGGGTCTTATACGGTTAAAGGGAAAATGGGATCGTTGGATGTTCCTGCCAAAGCGTATCTGCGATACACAAAAGCGGATAAAATACAGGTGGATACGGTCCAGATCAAAAAAGGGGAGTTTGAATTCAAGGGATCGGTTGAATCACCTCAAAAGGCAATTTTGTTTGTAGATACTAAAAATGCAGGAATTCGGAAAGTAACGAATAATCATATCGTTAGCTTCTATCTGGAACCAGGCACAATAGCGATTTCTAGTCCTGATTCAGCTATCCATGCCAGTGTGAAAGGGGCATCGATGAACGTTGATAATGAAAAGCTGAAAGTGGCTCTTAAAACAACGGATGAGCAAATGAGTAAGTTGATGAAAGAATACCAGGCCGCTACGCCTGAACAACGGAAATCAAAAGAATTTGAAGAAGCGATCGACGCTCGTTATGAAGCCATTCAGAAAGATCAGAAAGTGATTTATGGGGAATTCATTAAGAAAAATCCGGCTAGCCTGGTCAGTCTGGATGCCTTGAAGTCTTACGGCGGATACGACCCTAACTATACCGACGTTGAACCGCTCTTCGCGGGGTTATCATCCGAAGTTAGAAATAGCGTGGCGGGTAAAAAATATGCAGAATCACTGGTAATCATCAAGGCAACGTCAGTAGGAGCAATGGCTCCGGTATTTTCTCAAGCGGATACATTAGGGAAAATGGTGTCGTTGGCCGACTTTAAAGGCAAATACGTTTTACTTGATTTCTGGGCAAGCTGGTGCGGACCCTGCCGTCAGGAAAATCCGAACGTAGTGGCCAACTTTGAAAAATACAAAGACAAGAATTTTACGATTTTAGGTGTTTCCCTCGATCAGCCAACGGGTAAAGAAGCCTGGTTGAAAGCAATCCACAAAGATAATCTTACCTGGACGCACGTTTCAGATCTTAAATTCTGGGATAATGAAGCTGCAAAACAGTATGGTGTGCGGTCTATTCCACAGAATTTCCTGTTAGACCCGACTGGCAAAATCATTGCTAAAAACATACGAGGTAAGGCATTGGGTGAGAAACTGGCAGAGGTGTTAGCCTCAAATCCTTAAGCAAACTTCTTGTGTATAACTCAAAAACGGCGGCTTATTAAGCCGCCGTTTTTGAGTTATACACATTTCGGGAATATATAAAAATTTAAACTTCAAACCGATTTTTAATACTTGCGAAGAATTCTTTCAACGGCTGTGATGTATCCACCCGCAAATAAATTGACATGCACTAAAAGCGGGTAGAGATTATAAAGTGGGATACGCTCAGTAAAGCCAGGCGTTACCGGAAAGGCTTCATAATAAGAAGCGTAAAAACTGGCATCAAACCCACCAAACATGGTAGTAAAAGCAATTTCGGCTTCTCGTAAACCAAAATACGTGGCGGGGTCTACTAATACCACGGCTCCGTCTGCTCCTGTCATGACATTCCCGCTCCATAAGTCACCGTGAATTAAAGCAGGTTTTTCTTCTGGAATCAGATTGGGTAACTTTTCACAAAACTTCAGGAACTGCTCGTGTAATTTGCTGGAGATTTTGCCCTCATACAAGGCTCGTCCGGCCTGAATTTTCAGACGATTTTCGATAAAGAATGAAATTCCGGATTCCATCCAGTCATTTTTCTGAGGAAGAGCTCCGATATAATTGTTGAATTCAAGCCCATGATAATCGTTTGAAACACGGTGAAGTTGAGCAAGCTGCTGGCCAAAATTTGTCCAGTAATCAGAACGCTGCGGGCCGGATTCCACATAATCCATAATTAAATAAGCCCCATCACTGCGGTGACCATAGCCATGAATAGCCGGGATCGAGATAATCTTCGTTTCTCGTAAACGATTCAGGCTGCGGGCTTCACTCTCAAACATTCCTTCATGATCACCCTGATTCCACTTAATAAAATACGAGTGACCATTTGTAGTAACCTTCGCTGCCAGATTAAAATTACCACCATACAGAAATTGAAAATCCTGTACTTCTGGCTGAATTCCAAGAGTTTCTAACAAAACGCTCTCAAGGAAGGTATATTGATCTTTGCTATGGAACATAGTCAGGGGTTCGCTATTAAGGCTAATTCAGGGCTGGAAGCAGCAGGGTAGATTATTTTAGAACGGTTCCGTTTTCAATTCTATACTTAATACTTCCATCCGACGATTTAAGAACAAAATCAGCTTTTACGCCGATCTTGACATCTGTATCAATCTGTAAACCCGTGCCATCTATTTCTTCGGTACCAAAGAAAACAGATAAATCGCCGAATTCTTCTACGGTACCACGAACATACCATTTTTCCGCTCGATTGAATAAGGCTGTTTCCTGCCGGTTAATGGCAATGTCAGTTAAAATAGGCTGACCATTTTTCAGAACACTTACATTACGAATGATCAGGTCGTAGAGTGCTTTCCCGTTTTCAGGGATCTTCTCATAGTTTTCAATATTTTCCTTTTGATAAGTTCCTTTCGCGATTGACTCGAATGCACTTAACATAGCAATGTAGTTAAGGCGGCGAATGGTTAACTTTTCAGGATCATTGGCATAACCGCCTGATTCAATCAGGATCAGCGAGCTACCCCATTTCTGGATGTTATCGCCAAAGGCCCGAGGCTCAAATTCATCCGAATAACGAGCTACCTGATTCGGGATATAGCTTTGTAAAATCCGATTCAGGCTCACAATCATCTGCATGGATCGTTTCCGGACCGGATTAACGTCGGCGGCTTTATTGTAAGCCGCTGCTAAAAAAGATATGGTTGCTAATTTATTCGTATTACCTACCGAGTACCGTGGCGACTGATCGTGCAGATTGAAGGCAAATTCAGGCTTATATTTTTGCTGTAATTCTTTTAACAGACGTCCTTCCGGAGTTTGTAAACGAATGGCATCCCGGTTCATATCAATTCCTAGAGCCGTGCGGCGAGTCCATGCTTCTGCTCCATCCGGGTTAAGCATGGGGACGAAATACAAAGTGGTTTTTTCCAGAATCGTATTTCGGAGAGCATCGTAGGAATCATTGGAAGCTGAGAAAAACCGAAATAAGTCAAACAATGCCATCGTAGCGGTGGCCTCATCGCCGTGCATTTGTGACCACAGCAGCACTTTCGTTGGGCCGTGGCCTATTTTAACCAGATTCAGGCTGCGGCCCTGTGTGGATTCTCCAACTTCAGTAACTTCAAATTTCTTTTTTACCTGATCCAGTAAAGGCAGAATATCCTGATGGCGAAAACGGCGTTCGGTTAAGCTGGGCTCTTTAAATATTTCGTATGAATTAGCAATTGACATTTGTTGAGCGTAAGTACTGAAACTAAATAAGAGAAAAACAAGGGAATATTTCATATGGATGAATGGAGTCTTTATTTTAAATTGGTTAATGATTTGCCCTTGTAATTGAAATAACGGCTGTGCTTTGGGCTTCCTATAATCTGTGAACCGTAAATGCCCGAGTGCCCCGAAAATAAGTACGCAATAAAACATCCGATCGCTACATATACACCACTTTCTGTTCCAAAAAGCTCAATGCCCATCATCGTACAAGCCAGTGGGGTATTAGAAGCTCCGGCAAAGACTGCTACAAAGCCAATACCTGCAAGTAAGCCAATGGGCAAGCCAGTAAGCTGAGCCGCGACATTTCCGAGGGTTGCTCCAATATAAAACAGAGGGGTAACCTCACCACCTTTAAAGCCAACGCCCAGTGTAAAAGTAGTAGCGAGTGTTTTCATAATCCAGTCATACCAGGGTAGTGTTTCATGAAAAGAAGCAACAATGGTTGGAATACCAAGTCCGATGTATTTGGTAGTGCCTGAAAGCCATACCGCCAAAGCAATAAAAACCCCACCCATAGCAGGTCTGAGGGGTGGGTAGCTGATGTAAGTTTTACACTGTTTACTCCAGAAATGGCGGAGTTCAGCAAAAGCCTTACTAATCAAACCAAAAGTAATACTGATTAAAGCAATTTTTAGAAAAACTGAAATGGTTAAAGTGGGAATAAAATCAATGTGGTAATGAGTATGGCCTACCCCCCATAAGCGGCAGGCTTGATCTGCAAAAACAGCAGCAAAAAGACTGGGTAACAGGGCTTCATACCGCAGACGACCAATAATGAAGATTTCAAGAGCGAAAATGGTGCCCGCCAGGGGCGTGCCGAAAACAGAAGCAAAGCCTGCACTAATGCCCGTAATTAATATTGTTTTCCGGTCAGAATCTGATAATCGGAGCCATTTGGTAAACTGATCAGCAAGGGCTCCTCCCATTTGTACGGCAGTACCTTCACGGCCAGCTGAGCCCCCAAATAAGTGCGTAATTAAGGTAGTAAGCAATACAAAAGGAGCCATTCTGAAAGGAATGATTCTGGTTGGATTCTGCCATTCTTCAATCAGTTGATTATTTCCTTTTACAACACTTTCGCCCCAATAGTAATAAATGGCTCCAACCGAAAAGCCGCCTAGAGGCAGAAAGGCAATTATCCAGAGGTGGCTTTCCCGATAGTTCGTAATGGTGTCCAGGGCAAGCAGAAAGAAAGCAGAGGCCGAACCTGCCAGTATGCCTACAATCAAACTTAATCCTAGCCAGCGGAACAAATATTGAAGTGACGATATAACGGCAGTTAGAAATGGATTCATGCCCGAAAGATACGAAACGTAACTATCGGGTTAACTCTTGAATGAGTTGCTGATAGTCAGGTTTAGTAGAAATGGATGTCTGAGTAGTAGACAATTCAAAATCGGCAAAGTCAAAGCCAGGAGCTACGGTACACCCTACCAATGCATATTCTGTACCTGCGGCTGGCCGTGAGGCAAACCAGCAACCCGCCGGAACAACCGCCTGAAAAACTTCATCAGGATTAGTGCCAAGCCGGATGATTTCCAAGTGCCCCGCAGAATCAAATACAAAAATTTCTAGTGTTCCACCCGTATAGAAATGCCAGACTTCGTCTGACTGGATGCGATGTAAGGCTGAAAACTGATGTTTTTCCAGTAAGAAATAGATAGCAGTACTAAACGCACGGTCTCCATTGTACCGACCGGGTAGTGCCTGCTGGGAAACCCATTCTGAAGAACGGTACTGCTCAACGAAGTATCCTCCTTCGGGATGGGGTTGCATCTGATATTTTTCGACCCAATAAGCAGCAGGTTTCATAAGTATTAGCTTAGCGTTTATAATTTTCAATTAGATAAGGCCAACCCATAAACACCATACAAGAACGAACGCCGTATTTCGGGCGTCGACCCTCTGACATTAGTTTTAGTTAGCCATTTATTTCTACAATTGAAAAACAGTAATGGCAAAAGGCTGAAATCTTTTTGAGAAATTTTGTCGCCGCATGCAACAATAATACAATTGATGTTGTCATTGACTTGAATTTGACTCAGAAAAGAGAAAATGAGTAGTTCTGAAAAAAATAAATCAGGATCAGAGGAGGAGTCAAAATGAATAACCCGTTAACAACCTGTCTTAAACTTTTTTGGAACAGATTGCATACATCGACCGTCATTCACCTCTCGTAGAAGCCTGTAAGCGAGGCGACCGCAAGGCACAATATGAACTGTATCGGCTTTATTCGAAGTCGATGTTCAACGTCTGTATGCGTATCCTGAACCATATGGGCGAGGCCGAAGATGTGTTGCAGGAAGCTTTTCTGGATGCTTTTCAGAAAATCCATGACTTTCGGCAAAGCAGTACATTCGGAGCCTGGTTAAAACAGATTGTAGTGAATCGGGCCATTAACCAGTTACGGCAGCGGCGGATTGAATGGGTAGACGTCGAAGAAGCTGGTGATATAGGCGAATTAGATCGTATTGGTCTGGAAGATGATCCGGATTGGGAAATTGAACGGATCCGGATGGGCATTCAGCAGTTACCCGATGGTTTTCGAACCGTATTGAGTTTGTATTTATTGGAAGGATATGATCATGAAGAAATTGCGGATATTCTTGGTATTTCAGAATCAACCTCCCGGACGCAATATATGCGAGCGAAACGCAAGCTTTTGGAATTACTGCAATAGTAATAACCAATAGATAAAAAGCTTACATTCAACTGATTGTATTGTAAGTAACGAATAATCCACCAGTTCAGAAAGTTACGTAGGTCTCTACAAATGAAAAGATAGTAGCGACTGTGAAAACAGTCAAACAGCAAGTATGAAAAAAGACAATTTAGAACGCTTTATTCGGGATAATCGAGAGGAATTTGATGCCTTCGAGCCCCCCATGGGTTTATGGGGTGACATTGAGCGGCGATTACCCGAACCCATCTTTCCAGCTGAAGAAACCAAAGAGGTAAAAATTATTCCGCTGGTGAGTCAGAAAAAATCCAGATTTGGAAAGGGCTGGCAAATCGCAGCCGGTGTGATTTTGCTACTTGGGCTAGGATTCTTCGCTGGACAATATTTTGTAAAGCCAGCCAACACCGACCCGGTTATTGCCAAGGTAAGCCCTGAAGAAGGTGAAACGGCTTTCCGGTATGCTTCCCTGATCGAAAGCAAACGCGAAGAGATTCGTGCCATTGAAGCGAGTAACCCAGGATTATACCATGATTTTACTGCCGAAATTGAACGCCTGGAACTGGATTACCAGAATCTGCGTACCGAACTTCCTAAAACGCCAAATCAGGGCGAATTAGTAGAAGCCATGATTCAGAATTTACAAATGCAACTCGATATTCTGAACCGTCAATTGCTCATTATCAATAAAATAAATCATTCAAAGCAAAGCCATGAAAAGACTATTTAGCGTATTGTGGCTGGCCGTGCTTTGGAGCATCCCTGCCCTGGCGTCTGACCAGCCCAGTGTATTTTCCGAACGGAAACGTACGATAGTGAAAACGTATTCTGTAAACTCAAAGGATCGTCTGTATGTTTCTAATCAGCATGGAGAGGTGAAAGTGAACGTCTGGGATCGGAATGAAGTCCGGGCTGAGATTATTATTCTGGGATTAGGTAAAGATGAGGAAGAAGCTCTGAGCTTTCTGAATGCTGTTGACATTGAAGATTCACATGCTGGCAATACCATTCGTCTGGAAACTCGTTATAATGAGCCTAAAGAAGGCTGGAGTTGGAAGAGCTTCGGATTTGGTAAGTCGAAAGATGATTCTAAACAGCGGGGTGTGAAAATTAGCTATACGATCAGCATGCCCAGGTATATGCCACTGGAAATGCAAAATCGGTTTGCTAATGCAACCCTGGCAGATTTTTCAGCTCCCTTACGAGTTAACACCCAGTATGGTAATTTCGTAGCAGACCGTCTGATGAGTACAGACAACGATATTAAGGTAGAGTATGGGAATGCCTCTATTCGGGAATTAAATGAAGGAAACCTGAAAATTCAATACTCAAAACTTGATCTGGACAAAGTAGATCGTCTTCGCTTGATTAACAACTATGGCTCACTGAAGCTGGAAGACGTAGGAGACATTGAGGCTACCATCCAGTACTCAAAGGGGAAAATTGGAAAACTTCGAGAACAGGCTCGTTTGAATATTAGTTATTCTGGAAACCTTGAGCTACCTGTTCTAATGAGTACAGTAAAGAACGTCGACGTTAAATCAAACTACACGACGGTTCGTTTGCCAGTGCGGGAAGGCCAGGATATCGACTTCGATATTACCGTAAGCTATGCCAACTTCGGATATTCCGACGAATTACCAATCAATTTTGTAGTAAAAGACGATGGCACGAATGATAATCGCCAGCGTTATGTACCCAAAATGACCAAGGTATACCGTGGGAAAGTAGGAAAAGGCGGAAGTAATGTCCGGATCGTATCGAATTATGGAGCCGTTAAATTCATGGAGAAAGATAAATAACGGTACGTTCTTATAAGTTTTAATCAGGATGCAAAAAAGACGGTTTTTTTTGACCGTCTTTTTTTAATGATACCCAAATGTTTTTTTAGGTAGTCGGAGATCTTGTCAGGGGATGGCTTTGTGCCTGATAATTCATCTTTAAAGTGACAGATTCCAGGCGTAAAGGCTTCAAAGTTTATGATATAAGTAGAAACTCAAAAAGAAGAAAATGAGTTTATAAAACAGCCCATTTTCTATCACTAGTACGTTCTGTCTCAAAGAGTATTTGATCTTTAGATAATTATTATTCAGGCAGATAGCATTTTTGTTCTGAAAAATTCGTACTTTTGCGGGCATTTTTATTGACAGTTATCCGTAAGGCTTGAACGCTGTCGCTCTTTTGATACGAGGGCAGTTGGTGCATAACACCATCGGTGGTACATGAAACGGATAACCTACATGACATCAGAAAACTTTCTTCTCCGATGCAAAGCATCCGCAATATTGCCATCATTGCCCACGTTGACCACGGCAAAACCACGCTGGTGGATAAGATCATCCATTACAGCAAACT
>JASGGE010000053.1:0-24206 GCA_047605205.1 Siphonobacter sp. | reverse complement strand
TGACACTGCTGGATATGCTGGTAAACCCGGACATTATCAAAAATGCCTGGGATTATTATAGTAACGTTCAGACAAAAGAGACCAAGTATGAACCCTTAATCTCGAAAACGGATAAACCAGCAATAAATCTGAATACAGAGATCATGGCGGAGTATCGGGAAAAAATGAAAAAATATTATTACGATCCAACGAAATACAAATCGTATATGGAGCAATTAGGTATTAAGTACCCAACCATTCGAACGAAGGCTGAAAAAGAAAAAACGGGTAAGTAATTTAAAACGCCCCATCGGCTCAGGGCGTTTTAAATTTTGATTTGAAATATTTCCCGTTCGAATCCCGAACAAATATCCGGATATGTGGCCTGTTTTGATAGTGTTTTGAGTATGGTGGCTCGTATGCTGAACGTAAAAACGGGCGAGATATTCATCAGCCCAACGTGCTTTTAACAAGATGACGTAGGAAACGCTGCTTCCTGCGTCATTTTTTTTGCAGGAGCAAACTCGCCCGATATGCCACCTGATTGGCTGTAATCCTGTCCAGGCAGGCCAGGTCACCCCGCCAGCAGGGTTTGTTGCCAAATACAGAACAGGGGCGGCAGGGTAATTCATCCGTTGAGATCTGAAGTATATTTTCTTGCCCCTGAGCCCAGGGGCCAAAGCCCGCAAAAGGATGAGTAGCCCCCCAAATAGACAAAACCGGTACACCACTTAAAGCCGCCAGGTGCATATTGCCGGAGTCCATGCAAATCATTAGCTGCAAGTGTTTAATCAAAGCGAGTTCAGCCGTAAAGGATAATTTTCCTGCCACTAAAATGGCATTCGGAAAACGCTTTTGGAGCGTTTCCAGTTGTGCGATTTCTGCTTTTCCACCCCCGAAAAGGAAAAAGGTTATTGCTGTTCCCAATTCATTCAATACAGTTTCAAATCGATTGAAAGGCCACATTTTTTGTTCGTGCTGAGCAAATGGGGCAATTCCAATGCAGATGTTGCTTATAGAATAGTTTTTCAGGAAAGAATCGACTTCTGCCTCAGCAGATAGAGGTAATCGGAAATAAGGAGGCTTACCAATGGTAGCCGAATACCCTCCCTCAGCAAAGGTTTGTAAATAACGTTCAATACTGTGGGGTAAAGGGTTTCGGACTTTGTTTTCTCTGCGGGTAAGGGCTTTCTTTTCGGTTCGTCCTTTATTCAGTGTGAAACAGGGAACGCCCGTTGCCCGGAAAAATGCTTTTAAAACGCTGGTTCGTAAATTTTGATGAGCGTCAATGACTGCTTCAACAGAACCTAACTGACGAAGTTCACGGAATAGCCTGAATAAACCCGGAAACCCTTTATGCCGCCCATCGAAATCGGCTCCAAAAACGCGTATCCCCGGAATATGTTCAAAAAAAACACTGAATTTCTGCCGGGTAACAACGGTTAGTTGACGATCGGGATATTGCTGAGACATAGCTTCAACCACGGGAGTTAGTAGAGCAACATCACCCATAGCAGAAAAGCGGAAAACAATCAGTTGCTTCATGAAGGCACTATTTCTGCTGATAGAGCACGGGGTTAAGCGTTGGGTCGTTGTACATTTTCATCTGACGATAAACCTTCATATACCGTATGCCATTCTGAATATCTTCCAGTAGTTGGTCGAAACAAGTAGCCAGATCCTGTTCCTGCTCTAATAAAATGGCCAGTTTCAGCAAAGCCTTCTGGCGATGTTCGCTGCTAGCTTCGGGGCGTTCGGCCTGCTCCCGGAAATGGTAGATTTTCAATTGAAGAATAGACATCCGGTCTAGTAACCAGGCCGGCGACTCTGAATTAAGTCGGGCACCGGGTTTTCGTTCAATAGTTCCCAAGGACTGAAAAAGCCAGTCGTCCATTTTTTCAACTGTATCCGTCCGCTCCTGATTGGACTGATCAATCCAGCGTTTGATGCCAACTAACTCAGACGGAGCAATTTCCGGGCTGCGAATAAGATCTTCCAGATGCCACTGAACGGTATCGATCCAGTTTTTGAGATACAGTAAATACTCAATGGTATCAGGGGCGAATGGGTTCTGAATGGAGGTATTGACATTATCCTTAAGATGGTAATCAGCAATACTATGGCGGAAAATGTCGTTAGCTACTTGTGCGTTCATACTGGAAAACTTTCAACAAAAGTACCGAAAGAATGCGTGCAGTAGTGAATGTAAAGCTGGAAAGAAAAAGAAAAGCGATTTTAAAGTCGTTGGGAATCAAAAAATACAGAAAGGTTAGCTTAAACGTCTAATTTCTGCAGATATAGGTAATGAGTTGTGACCCAGGCATACATGAATAACTCCTTACAGAAAAAAGAGCTATTTTTTAGCCTTTTTATAAAGTGGTACTGTGCTACAAGGCTCCCCGAACATAAGTGTTTGCACTACTGGACGAAGCACCCGCGTAAGTTCAACGTATGCAGCGATTGGAACGGGGCGATCACTACACCCTTTCACTACTACACGACTTCCCTGGTAGTCTTCTGGATTAATCTTGGCAATGGCATTGCTGAATAGTTTATCTTCCAGGGCTTGCAAATCGCCAAAAACCAACGTATGGGCATAAGGTTCCAAGTGAATAGCAAGCAACATATAAGCCCAGGTGGGCACAATGGCATCAGTCGAACAGATGATTGCTACGTTTTTCCCTTGGTACTGGCTCCAGTCGTGGATTTTCAGAAATTCCCGGAAATCCTTTTCTCGTAGAATTGCTTCCATGAACAGATTTTGCTTCAAGTCATAAACGACTCGTTCGCCTGGATGATAATATTCTTCCAGATCAAGGGTAACCAAACCCGACGTAGCAACCCGATTGATAATTTCCGGCGTTTCCATATTTATAGTTTTGTTTTGGGAATAGTCCCAATAAATTCTTTCAGATAATAAGGCTCAAACGTTGCCAGATCTTCAAACTGCTGCTGTTTGGCGGCCTCAGTAGCCAATAGGCCGATAGTCTTTGCCGAAGGGTAAATTTCGGTGTCTGGAAAAATGGCACCTGTTAATTTGCTTAGTATGCCTTTACACTTGGCCGCTCCATCACCAAAAAAAACAATGGGTCTGTAAAGTTCCGTAAAACTGGCTTCGGTTACAATTTCCGCTTTAGTATCCTGTATGAGTTGAAGGGTCTGTGCTTCGTAAATACTACAATATACTTCCATTCGGCGGGCATCAATCATTGGGCATAATAAATGATCCTGCGTATAATAAGACCGTAACTGAGCCGCTATTGCCTCTAAGGTATTAATGGCAATGAGAGGTTTGTCTAACGCAAAGCAAAGACCTTTGGCAGTAGAGACACCAATCCGTAAGCCGGTATAGGAACCGGGTCCTTTCGCTACTGCAATGGCATGTAAATCAGTAAAGGCAAATCCGGCCTGTGTCACTACCTGTTCGAGTAGTGTAGTTAACATGGCCGAATGGGTTTTCTCCGTAAAGAGTTCATAGCAGCCAAGCAGCCGGCCATTGTGATGTAGAGCAACTGAGCAAACGCGGGTGGACGTGTCCAGGGAAAGAATCAACATTTGACAAAGGTACTCGACTTTTAACAGGCCGTAAAGCACTTCATCAGGAAAGTGTTTTTAGGTCTTTATGGGGACGAAGTCACGATAGACGCTACCCTTTTTAATGTTTATTTAATTAATTTTTTAGGCAGCTTAAATCATGATGAGGCAAGTTTGTGTCATAAAATACAGCCCTTTCTAAATGAAATATACAGTATTGAGCATTCTTGTGCTCTGGTGTGCAACCAGGGGAGTGGCTCAGGATTCACTGAGAGTTACGCTTACCCAGGCTGATGATCTGTTCCGGAAATCTAATTTTCAGTTATTGGTTTCTCAATTAGGTATTGATGAAAACAAGGCGTATGAAGTACAGGCTCATCTGCTACCCAACCCAACTGTGTATGTAGAGACAATGCCAATTAATACTCAAACGAACGAGTTTTTTCCGGTACGTTCTTCTAATGCCGAGCAGATTGTTCAGTATCAGCAGCTTGTATTGTTGGCAGGCAAACGTAACAAACAGACGGCAGTTGCCAAAGCTCAGACGCAGCTGGCGGCTGATCGCTTCTATGATCTGGTACGCAATTTAAAATACCAGCTTCATTCGACATTTTACCAGGCCTGGTTTTCATTGCAAAGCATGAAAGTGTATGATGATGAGATTGATCAGCTACAAGCCATTGTTGATATGTACCGGAGTCAGTACGAGAAAGGAAATGTGCCCTTGAAAGACGTCGTTCGGTTGCGGGCATATTTGGTAAATCTGCGGACAGAACGATTAAATTTACAACAAAACTTTGTTGATTATCAGCATGATATGGCTTTGCTTTTGGGAATGTCTGGAAATGGGGTTATCGTACCTGTTCTTTCGGATGATGAGTTAAAGCAAAATGAATTTTTAACAGCCAGCCAGGAAAATCTCATTACGAAAGCCTATGAAAATCGGCCGGATTTAAAAGGATTTATAGACGTCAATAGCCTGGAAAAGCAAAATCTGACCTTACAAAAGGCAATGGCAGTGCCCGATTTGACGCTCCAGGGGAGTTATGACCGTAACGGTAGTTTTATCCCGAATTATTTTGGTGTAGGGTTAGGAATTTCACTGCCTTTCTGGAATCGGAATCAAGGGAATATCAAGGCCGCTGAAGTACGGATTAAAGGAAGTGAAGTGGCTATAAACCAGGCTAGGCTCCAGGTAGAAAAAGATGTGCAACAGGCTTATATAAAGCTTCGTATGGCCGATCAATTGTATCAGAAATTCGATAATAAATTCACGGATGACTTTGCCAGGTTAATGGAGGGGGTTCGTCTGAATTATCAACGGCAAAACCTGGGCGTTACAGAGTTTATTGACTTCTTCGATTCCTACAAAACCACTGTATTACAGTATAATCAACTTCGTCAGAACCGGCAGCAGGCTGTAGAGGACCTTTCTTTCGCTATCGGACAATAATCTTTTTTAAGTATATCGATGAAATCAACAAGTGTTCTGGTTTTAATTGTCATAGCTACTGTTTTCGGGCTAATGGGGTGCCAGTCGAAAGCGAATGAAACGGCCGAGTCGGGTGAAGAGGAAAGCTTCGAGCTAACACCTGCCCTAATGAAGCAAATAAAAATTGACACCGCTCAGTTGCGTACTGTTAATAATGAGATTACCCTGACGGGTAAGGTGACATTTAATCAGGAACAGGTAGTTAAAGTGTTCCCCTTAGTAAGTGGACACATTAATAAAGTACGCGTTGAGTTAGGTGATCATGTCAATCAGGGGCAAGTACTGGCTGAACTTAGTTCAGGTGACCTGGCTGACCTTGAACAGCAGGCTCTTACGGCTCGTAGTCAGTTAGCTATTGCCCGAAAAAATGTTCAGGTAATGGAAGACATGGCCAAGGGAGGCCTGGCTACCCAGAAAGAACTACTTGCCGCCAGGGAAGAACTCACCGATGCCGAAGGCGAAGTGGCCCGGGTTTCCGAACGCCGTAAGATTGTGGGCGGAAATGGTTCTACGTATATCATCAAAGCTCCGGTAAGTGGTTTTGTTGTAGAGAAAAATGCGGCTACTGGCATGGAGTTACGTTCTGATGATCCACAGCAACTTTTCACCATAGGTAACCTGAATCAGGTCTGGATTTTAGCAAACGTATATGAAACCGATTTGGCTAGTGTGAAGAAAGGCTATACGGCCAACATTACCACGTTGGCTTATCCAGGTAAGGTATTCAAAGGAAAGATTGATAAAATCTTTAATACGCTTGACCCACAAAGCAAAACAGAGCAAGTACGGATTATTCTGCCAAACGGAGACTTACTGCTAAAACCCGAAATGTTTGCAAACGTATCCGTAGAATATGCGGGTACTGAAAAGCGAATTGCTATCCCCGCTCAAGCGGTTATTTTCGATAATAGCCAGAACTATGTCGTAGTTTATAAAGACGAAAAACATTTGGAGGTACGTCCCGTAACGGTATATCGTACCATTGGCAATACCAGTTACATTGACGGTGGGCTTCAGGCCGGCGAAAGGTTGATTACCCGTAATCAATTGCTGGTGTATAATGCTCTGAATCAATAATTTATCTCTCTTATTCTGACGGTGGAACAATGTTAGAGCGTTGTTCCCATGCTGCTGTATGAATCGTTTCATCCAAAGTATATTAACCTTTTCCCTCAAGAACCGCTATTTCGTGTTTCTGCTGACGGGAATGGCCATTATAGGGGGAATATGGGCGTATCAGAATACGCCGCTGGAAGCCTTCCCCGACGTTACCAATACCGAAATACTCATCATTACCCAATGGCCCGGTCGTTCAGCCGAAGAAGTTGAAAAGTTCGTAACCATTCCCATTGAAATTGCCCTGAATCCGGTTCAGAAAAAGACAGATGTCCGGTCAACTACAGTGTTCGGGCTGTCTGCCATAAAAATTATTTTTGAAGATGGGGTAGATGATGCCTTCGCCCGGATACAGGTAAACAACATGCTACAGGGCGTTGACTTACCTAATGGTGTTGACCCGGAAGTGCAACCCCCATACGGGCCTACGGGCGAAATTTTCCGATATACCCTGAAATCGAACGTTCGTAGCGTTCGGGATTTGAAAACCCTGCAGGACTGGGTCATCGACCGGAATATCAAGTCAGTGCCCGGTGTAGCAGATGTGGTTAGTTTCGGGGGGGAAGTAAAAACCTACGAAATCTCCGTAGATCCTATTCGTTTGCTGGATTATGGGATGTCTTCGCTGGATTTATATCAGGCCGTTTCTTCGGCTAATGTAAACGTCGGTGGTGATATTATCGAAAAGAATAATGAAGCCTATGTAGTTCGTGGAATTGGATTGCTCGAGGGGGTACGTGATATTGAAAACATCGTCGTTAAGAATGTAGATGGTATTCCGATCCGGGTTAAAAACGTAGCTCAGGTTTCGGAGTCAGCTTTACCACGTTTGGGCCAGGTCGGGCGGGGTAATCAGGACGATGTGGTGGAAGCCATTGTGCTGATGCGGAAAGGGGAGAATCCCAGTCAGGTTATTGAGGGGGTAAAAAATAAACTTACCGAGCTGAATGAAAAGATTTTGCCCAAGGACGTAAAAATCGATGTGTTCTATAACCGTGAAAAGCTGATCGATTTTGCCTCTCATACTGTAATTCATAACCTGGTAGAGGGTATTATTCTGGTTACCTGCATTGTTTTTATGTTCATGGCCGACTGGCGAACCACCGTAATCGTATCAATTATTATTCCGATGGCTTTGCTGTTTTCTTTTATATGCCTGTATCTGAAAGGTATGCGGGCAAACCTGCTTTCGATGGGAGCCGTTGACTTTGGTATTATTGTTGATGGGGCTGTGGTTATGGTTGAAGGCTTATTTGTGGCTCTTGATCACCTGGCTCATAAACGGGGGATGGCTACGTTTAATAAGCTTTCTAAAATGGGGCTCATTCGTAAGGTCGGGACAGAAAAAGCAAAGGCGATTTTCTTCTCAAAGGCCATCATTATTACCTGTTTACTGCCCATTTTTAGTTTTCAGAAAGTAGAAGGGAAAATGTTTAGCCCCTTAGCCTGGACCTTAGGTTTTGCCTTACTGGGAGCCCTGATCTTTACGCTGACACTGGTGCCCGTATTGGCTAGCTTTCTGTTACGTAAAAATATAGTGGAAAAACATAATTTCGTGACTCGTTTTGTTCATAACAAGTCGCTCAAAGTTTTTGATTTTACGTATAATCATAAGCGTTTGAGTCTTCTGGTTGCCCTTTTGATTGTGATAGGCGGCTTTGGTAGTTTCCATTTTATCGGAACGGAATTTCTGCCTCAATTGGATGAAGGGGCAATTTATGTCCGGGCCAGTATGCCAATGAATATAGCTCTGCCGGAGTCGAATCGCCTGACGAATCAAATGCGGCACATTTTTGAGCAATTCCCGGAGGTGAATCAGGTACTTTCGCAAACGGGCCGGCCTAATGACGGAACAGATGCAACGGGATTTTATAACGTCGAGTTTTTCGTTGATACCAAGCCGAAAGACGAATGGCCCGGCCATCCAGCAAAAGCTCAGGTTATTGATGAAATGCGAGAGGCTCTTTCTATTTTTCCTGGAGTGAATTTTAACTTTTCACAACCCATTATGGACAATGTGGAAGAGGCCGTGTCGGGGGTGAAAGGATCCATTGCCGTTAAAATCTATGGCTCCGATTTTAATGTTTTGCAGGAAAAAGCCAATCAGGTATATAATCAGCTGAAAACGGTACAGGGTATTGAAGACCTGGGTATCATCAAAAACATTGGACAACCCGAATTACGCATTGAGCTCGATGAAAACAAACTGGCTCTTTACGGAATAAACAAGGCTGATGCCCAGGCCGTTATCGCGATGGCCATTGGAGGTAAGGCTGCAACTCAGATTTATGAAGGCGAACGCCACTTTGACTTACGTGTTCGATATGCTCCGGCTTTCCGGACGACAGAAGAGCAGATTGGAAAACTAATGGTGCCCACCATGAACGGCAGCCAGATGCCAATTAAGGAAATTGCTAAAATTTCTAGCGTTACCGGACCAATTCTGATTTTCCGGGAAGGTAATCAGCGGTTTATTGGGGTGAAGTTTAGTATACGCGGACGTGATATGGGAAGTACTATTGGCGAAGCCCAGGCGAAGGTTAAAAAAGTAGTGAAACTACCCAAAGGCTATGATATGAAATGGAAAGGTGATTTTGAAAACCTGCAGCGAGCTCAAAGCCGGCTGGGAGTAGTAGTGCCCATCAGTTTGGTTTTGATTTTCTTTATTCTTTTCCTGTTATTTGGAAATATGAAAGATGCGGGTCTGGTGCTGTTAAATGTACCTTTTGCCATTGTGGGAGGTATTCTGGCACTAGTAGTTACCGGAATGAATTTTAGTATTTCAGCGGGAATTGGGTTCATTGCCCTCTTTGGAATTTGTATTCAGCAGGGGGTCTTATTGATTACCATTTTCAAGGAAAATCTGCATCGGAAAATACCAATTGATCGAGCCATCCGAGATGGCGTAGAGTCGCAGGTACGCCCCGTAGTCATGACGGTTTTAATGGCAGCTATTGGCTTGCTGCCTGCGGCTCTGTCTAACGGTACGGGCTCTGAAAGCTCAAAACCATTAGCAACGGTTATCATCGGAGGCCTGCTTCTGGCTGTCCTTTTGACGCTTTTTGTATTTCCTACTATCTTTTATATCTTCTATCGGGACAAATCAGATAAAGTAAACTAGGCGTTTTTTCCTAACCCTTCAGGACGAGAGAAAGACATGCCTGCATACTGTTAATTTTTTTTTCATTATCGGTAACAGTTTGTAAAAAAACTTGTAACGTTGCAAAAGGAATGGATTGATAAATAGTTTAATGAAGCCATAGTCATCTCCTTAAGGTGAAAAGAGTAAAAGGAAAGGTCACATTAGACTTAACTTTTAGTAATTTTTCTCATCTTAACCAGCAGTAACAAATGATTTGACTGCCCCTAAAGGGCTTTTCATATAATCTCACCCGATCTCGCTGCGTCTGCAGATTGGGTATAACGTGGGTTGGATAGACGCCGCTCTCCGATTCGAGTTTCTCGGGTCGGAGACTTTATTTTACACAAAGAATATGGGCCCCTTTCTTGGCGGATGAGGGGCCTTTTTATGAATTCCCTTATAATGGTTCTAGAATAACCTTTTCATTTTTTCTATTATCTATGAGTAAGCTGATTTCATGGCAACATTTTGTGGAGGTAGAGCTGCGTGTAGGCACAATCGTTCGGGTGCAGGATTTCCCGAAAGCTCGAAAACCAGCTTATCAGCTCTGGATTGACTTTGGCCCTGAATTAGGCGAAAAGTGCTCGTCTGCTCAGATTACATCTTTATACACAAAGGAAGAGCTGCTAGGGAGACAAATCATTGCTGTTACCAATTTCCCGGTTCGGCAGATTGCCAATTTCTTTTCAGAAGTACTGGTAACGGGTTTTCCCGATGCAGAAGGAAATATCGTATTATCACAACCAGACCGATTAGTTCCTAACGGCACACGTCTGGCCTGACCATAGGGAAATGTCGGTATATGTCGTCTCTTTACAAAGACCTCTAAATGTCAAATTTTTATGAAAAAACTAGTAACTGTCTGTTTGGGGTTATTCATCATGATGTCGATATCTGCAACAGCCCAATCAAAAAATGAAAAAGCCGTCGCTCAGGCTGTCGAAGCATTACGACTAGCGATGATGAAAGGTGAAAAAGCTCCTTTGTTAGCTCTGGCATCAGACCAGCTCAGTTATGGGCATTCAGGAGGTGCATTGGAAGATAAAGAAGCTTTCGCCGATAATCTTTCAAATGGAAATTCAGTATTTAAGACGATAGAACTTACTGACCAGATCATTACAGTGATTGATAATACGGCTATGGTGCGGCATAAACTTTATGCCGAAACGGCTAACAAAGGTCAGCCCGGAACCGTAAAACTGGCTGTATTTTTAGTGTACATAAAGCAAAAAGGTAAGTGGCTCTTGGCAGGGAGGCAGGCCGTTAAAATATAAAATCCAAAGAAAGCTTTTTCACAAAGCAGTATATAAGCATTTGCCACGTCCTGGAATATCGATACAAAAAAGAGCGATATGGGAACAAAGATATGTAAAGCGAAGTGAGCGGGATGATCCTTTACGTTTGAAGCTGTCGGTGGTGAGAGAAGTAGAAACAGGTGAGTTAAGTTTAAATCAGGCTCAATTAAAGTATGGTATACAAGGGGAACGGTACGGTAAAGAAAGGGCTGCAAAATAGGGTACCTTTGATTGGGAGAACAGTAGTCCAGATCAAATACAAAAAACTGTAGAATAACGTATTTTGGAGCTGGAAGCCAGAGCTAAACTCCTGGAAAAACAGAAGGATCAATTAGAACGTCAGAATCATCCAGCAGGCCATTCACATTTACAATCACCATAGGCCATTTGCTCATCTCCGAGCTGATGCATGATGCTAAACGTGAATTAAAAATGAGAACCTATGCTCAAAACGGTAATTTTGAGATCTTAAATCCTGTATCATTTTTTAAGGATAAGACATCTGGGAATATCCGTTTCTTTAACAAAAAGAATGACCCTCTACTTAAGCCAGTGCTTCCCACAAAATCTCAGCGGGGTGAAGGGCTTTGCGGCCCGTTCCGTCGTGAATCTGGTGCCGGCAGCTTGTGCCAGCAGCAGCAATGATGACGTCTTCTGCCTGTTTTCGTATGGTTGGGAATAAAACCAATTCACCAATCTTCATCGAAACATCGTAGTGCTCGGCTTCATACCCAAAACTACCTGCCATTCCGCAGCAACCTGATGGTATAAGCTGCACTTCGTAGTTAGCAGGTAAAGACAAAATCTTTTTGCTCGGAACCAGTGAACTTACCGCTTTTTGCTGGCAGTGACCATGCAGTTTAATGAGGCGTTTTTCGGTTGTAAATTGGTCTGGACGAATACGTTTGGCGTCAAGTTCGCGAGCCAGAAATTCTTCAAAGGTTAATGTGTTTTTGCCTAGTTCTCTGGCCGCATCAACCAGGTCTTCATCTACTAACTCTGGATATTCATCCCGGAAGGTTAAAATAGCAGAAGGTTCTACACCTACCAGGGGGGTTTCGCTGGTAATGAACGTACTTAATGAACGTACATTTTGATTCGCTACTTTTTTTGCCTCTTTCAGTAATCCCTTTGATAATTGTGGCCGGGCCGATTGCAGATTTTCGCCGGGCAGGCGTACGTCATACCCAAGTTTTTCCAGTAATTGAACCACTTTTTTGCCAATTTCAACATCGTTATAGTTGGTAAACTCATCGGCAAAAAGATACACTACCGGGCGAGAGGCCGCCGTATGGATGGTGCCCCGTTTTTTCCACCAGGTATCAAACGTCTGACCAGTCAATAAAGGAATAGTACGATCTGGGTGAAAGCCGACTGCTTTATTTGCGATACGACGAAGCGAAGGGGTATCAAAAATGAAGTTGTATGACCAGGGAGCAATGCTGGCGAGCTTATTCAGTCTAGTGAAGTTGGCAATCAGGCGGGAACGCATCGGGACTCCCTTTTCTTCGTAGTAATGCTGAAGAAACTCCATTTTCAGCTTGGCCATATCTACGTTTGAAGGGCACTCGGCTTTGCAGCCTTTGCATAGCAAACACAAATCCATCACTTCTTTCACTTCTTCGTGAGCAAAACGATTGGGTTGCGTAGAGTTCGTGAGAAATTCCCGCAGAATATTAGCTCTTGCCCGAGTCGTTTCTTTCTCATTACGGGTGGCCATAAAACTGGGGCACATGGTGCCGCCACTTAACTGAGACTTCCGGCAGTCGCCCGAGCCGTTACATTGTTCGGCATGTTGTAAGACATCCTGATTCTGATACCGGAAATACGTTTTGAACTCGGTTTTTTTTTGACCCGGCTCATAGCGTAAAAAGGTATTCATCGGTGGGGTATCAACAATCTTGCCGGGGTTGAAGATATGGTTAGGATCCCAGGTGCTTTTCAGCTCTTTCATCAGAGCGTAGTTCTTTTCCCCAACCATCCAGGGAATAAACTCACCCCGCAGGCGGCCGTCTCCGTGCTCGCCTGATAATGAACCGTCGTATTTCTTAACCAGTTTGGCAATTTCCTCAGCAATTAGCCGGAATTGCTGATTTCCTTCTTCTGTTTTTAGGTTAATAATAGGACGAAGGTGAAGCTCCCCTGAACCCGCATGAGCATAATGCACCGCATTCATACCATTGCGGCCTAAAATTTCATTGAATTCCCGGATATAATTGGGTAAGTCGTGGATATCAACAGTGGTATCTTCAATAACGGCTACAGCTTTTTCATCGCCCGGAAGGTTAGAGAGTAGACCCAGCCCTGCTTTTCGTAATGACCAAATTTTCCCTGTATCGGCCCCGTACAAAATTGGGAAGTGATAGCCCAAATGAGCCGCTTTCATTTCGGCTTCCATTCGACCCGCAATTTCGTCTATTTCCTCGCGTGTATCTCTTTTAAACTCAACCACCAGAATAGCCCCCGGATCTCCTTGAACAAAGAATCGGTTTTTACTTTGTTCAATATTTTCTTTCGTACATTCCAGAATATAATGGTCAATCAGCTCACTGGCGGAAGGCTTATACTGCATGGCAATGATATTGGCCCGAAGAGCTTCATCAATCGAGTGAAAATGCACACAAACCAGCCCCACTTCTTTGGGGGGGAGAGGATTAATATGAATTTTGATTTCGGTCAGAAAACAAAGTGTTCCTTCCGAACCAGCTATGAGCCGACAAAAATTGAAGTCGGCTCCGCCCGGAGAAAAAGGCTCACAGTCCAATAACATGTCAAGAGCATACCCTGTGTTTCGCCGTTCGATGCTGGGTTTTGGGAAGTTTCGCCGAATTTCCTGCTGATTCTCAGTATTCTGTAAAAGTGAAAAAGCTTGTTTATAAATGGCCGCTTCCAGATCGCTCGAAACACCATCCAGTTTTTCTTTTCCGGCTAATAAAGACTGCACTAAGGAGCCATTTTTAGGCTGATTCGTGAAAGTTACTTCCGAACCATCTGATAGTAAGGCTTTTACTTCCAGGAGGTGGTCACGGGTAGAGCCATATACAACTGAGTTTGATCCACAGGAGTTATTGCCCACCATTCCACCAATCATCGCCCGGTTGGCCGTTGATGTTTCGGGGCCGAATAAAAATCCGTATGGTTTCAGGAACATATTCAGCTCGTCACGTACAACACCCGGCTGAACACGCACCCAGCCCTCTTCAGGATTAACTTCCAGAATACGAGTGAAATTTTTTGAAACATCTACGACAATACCTGCTCCAACCACCTGGCCAGCGAGCGATGTACCAGCCGTTCGGGGAATCAGGGAAGTACGGTGTTTCTGAGCAAACGTAATAAGTGTTTTAAGGTCAGCCTGCGTTTTAGGTATGGCAATGGCCGTTGGAAATTCACGATACGCAGATGCATCCGTGGCATATAGCGTTCGCATGGTATTGTCATAGTACAACTCACCTTCCAACTGATTTGCCAGCTCACGCAGTAGCTCAGTGGAAAGTGATGGAGGTAATTGGGCCGCAGTCATTATTCGTTTTCTTGCATTCGGGACTACAAATGTAGGCCAAAAGATTTCATCCGGACGCAAAAAGGCACGGAACCATCCGTGCCTTTTTGATTGAAACCCGTTTAGATCTACCTTCTGATTCTGGTGGAATGTTATTTAATTACGACCAGCCGGGCAGGTTGTTCGGTATTCAGGTTGATTTCTTTCTTTTGAATCGTTTCTCCGTCTGTAACTTCGATAGTATAGATGCCATCGGTTAAACTTGACATATCAAAACGGCGAGCGTACCCTTCGGTATTTTTTGCCAGATTTTCAGAGAATAAAGATTCTCCTTTTGCATTGCGGAGCGTGATAGTCAGTTTTTTGCCTTTTACTTTTTCAAGTAAGAAGTTGACTTTGTTTTCCTGACTTTTAAAAATATTGATCGCGTAAGAAGCTTTTACTGGAGCTTTTGGATCTTCGTTAGCAGGAGCAGCAGATACAGTGGCAACAGAAAAGATCAGAAGTGGTCGCAAAAGCCATTCGTGAAGAACTGGAGCAGCAGATACAGTGGCAACAGAAAAGGCAACAAGAGCAGTGGCGAAAAGAGATTTGATTGAAGTTTTCATGGCTTTATACGGTTTAACTCAGATTGACAAAAAAGTGATTGAACTGTTTTTAAATTTTCATGGCTTGTATCAGAGTGTTTGTCTCTGATTGATGATTCAAAAGTGGCTCCATTTTTAGTACTATGCAATGCAAAGTAGTATGTATGGATGTTTAGTGGGATAAGCGGCGAATTTGGTTCGGTTATCTTTTCAACGTCCTGTTTGAAATTCATGGTAATGATGCTGAAAAGGCCACCCACGTTGCAGTGAGCGGCCTTTTTTGTTGATATTGAGGATGAACGGTTGAATGCCTGGGTTAAGTGGTAAAAAAATAAATTAATCTGTATAGATCTGTTTTTGGAGATACCAGGAAGCCATTAAATGATCAATTTCACCGTGTTCGGGCGTATGGGGAGCTCGCCCATTCGTACTATATAGATACGTGTGAGTTCTGGACTGAATTCTCAGATTACTGTCTTTCAATGTTTCCACATTACGAACCTGATTCTGCCGCATCGTTTTAATAAATGCGTGGAGTGTGGGTACATCAATGTGCTGACGATTGGCAACGGAATCGAGGTCAAACTGTTGAGGTGGATAAAGGTGATTGAAGGGTCTGGCAAGTGATATGGCATTAATAGAATAAACGTTTTCTCCGTCGATTGACAAAGAGTTGAGATTCTTTACCCGATTGAAACCGTTCACTACGGTAGACATTTTTTCGTATTCTCTCCATCTGAAAAACCAATACGATGAATAAATCGAAACGATATACCAAAACACAAGGAAACCTACAATAACCCAGGCAGAACCCACACCCCAGTGTAGGCGATTCGTTTTATCAGATTCATTAAGAGCATAGATTATATAGAAAATAATTAATAAGAATAAGGAAACAAAACCAACCAACAGTATACCAAGATTGCCGTAGGTATTTCCAGTCGTTAGCTGATCATGAATTAAGTAGGCGAAGGGTGCTATCCAGCAAAGGATAAGGGGTAGTTTTAGTGAGATTTTCATATTATATAAAGTACTTTGAATTACAAAGTAAAATTCATGATTTCAATCTTACAAGAGTTTAAGTACATTTTAAGAATTCGGCAGGAGTAAAGAAGGCAAACAAAATCCCTTTGGTAAGGCCAAAGGGATTTTGTTTAGAAGTGTTCAGCAGGCTAATATCCTTTACCGGGCGTTTCTACCCGAAACTGTTCCATACCTTTTCGATCCTGAAGGGTAACAAAAACCGTTTTGCCATCTTTTCCGCCAAAGGTGAGGTTGCTGCAGTCTTTGCCTTTTAGCGGTATTTCCCGGAGCAGCTTCGCATCGGGGCTAAAGACGGCAACCACTCCCTTGCCATATCGTGTGCAGTACAGATTCCCTTTTTTATCACATTTCATGCCGTCCATACCGAAGTCGGTGAATTCAGTGAAGATGCGTTTATTCTTCAGATTTCCCTTTTTGTCAACATCGTACGCCCATATTTTCCGCTGAATGCTTTCATTTACATACAATGTTTTTTCGTCAGGGCTTAATTCTATACCATTAGTTGTTCCCTGGTTTTCAAGCAGTAAGGTAGCTTTTCCGTTCGGATCAATTCGCCAAACCTGCCCAGTTTGGTTTTGCCAGTTAGGGTCAGAGGCATACAAAACATCGTTCTTAGTGATACAAATATCATTAGGCTGGTTGAAGCGATCTTCGTGGCAGAAAACCTGAACCTCTTTCGTGACCGGATTTACTTTCAGAATATTATGGCCAATAAAATCAGCCAGGAGCATATCTCCCTGACGATTAAACTGAATAGCATTCGCAATGCTTTTGCCGGGCAGATTTAGAAAAATTTCTCCTTTTCCATCCGTCCCGATTTTGCCAATGCTTCCGTCCTGTCCGAAGTTAACCACAAACAAATTTCCGTTCCGGTCGAAGTTAGGGCCTTCGATGTTTCGACTAAACTGATTTTCAGCTGTAAAATCCCGGGACTGATAAAGGGTCTTATCAAAGGAAGGGGCTGAACGATGAAAACATCCGGTGATCATTACAATTCCACTCAGGATAACAATACGCTTCATAGAAAATCAAATAAGAAAGAGAATAAAAAAGCTGCTTAAACAGCGAGTGTTCAAACAGCAAAGGAATCGAGTTTATATCGTAAACGCTATTTTAAAGAGGTTTATCAGGTGTTTCAATTGCTTTTGATGCGTCGTTTTCAGTTGGCTTAGGCAGGGGCTTGGCTGTAACTGGTTTAGGCGTAGTGACCTTAGGTTTTGGGGCTGGAGCTTTTGGGGCTACTGGTGCTTTTGTAATGATGGGTTTCGGTGGGAGCACGGGCTTTTCGGGGCTGGTTTTTATTGCCTCGTTTACTTCCTCCGCAACTTTATTGGCACTTTTACCGGTGTCACCCACAATAGACTTGGCTTTATCTTTCCCTTTTTTTGCTTCTTTTGCTAGTTTCTTTTTGGCTTTGTCGGCTTCTTCTGTGGCTTTATCTTTTTCTTTCTTTTCAAGCTTGCCGAATTTCTTGGCAATTTTTTCAGCAGCAGCTTCTATTTCCTTTGAAAGCTTTTTACTGTGTTTTTTATTTAAGCCGTTTACTTTTGAAGCGATTGCTTCGCTTAGTGTTGTGATCAGTTTTTTGTCCGGTTTCATGATTTTGAAGATTTGTAGGGACTATCGAAAGGACTGTGCCAAAGGTAGGGGGATGACTTTCACATTAGAACACTTTTAGTTATTTTTTATGATTGTTTGTCTGATTCCTTGGCCAGAAAATCCCAACAAATAATGCCTACAGTTACAGAGACATTCAGCGAGTGTTTGGTGCCGTACTGTGGAATTTCCAGGCAGGCATCGGCTAGTTCTACAATTTGACTATTTACGCCGAATACCTCATTCCCAAAAACAAATAGATAATGTTCGCCTGATTGAGGTTGGAAATCCAGTAACGAAGTGCTTCCCTCTACCTGCTCAATAGCAATTACCTTAATGCCTTTGGTTTGCTGCTCTTTGCAAAACGCTACGGCATCGGATATATGTTGCCAGGCGACGGATTCATCCGCTCCTAAGGCGGTTTTGGTAATATCCCGGTGGGGCGGAGTACCTGTAATTCCCCCCAGATAAAGTTTCGACGCCCGAAAGGCATCGGCGGTGCGGAATACGGATCCTACATTATTCAGACTCCGAATGTCATCCAGCAATATTGAATAGGAAAATTTATCACTGTTCCGAAACGCTTCTACTGATAACCGCTCCAGTTCATCGACGGATAACTTACGCATGAATACAAGAAGTTTAATAAATAGCCGCTATATCGAATAAATGCTTTTTAAATGATGGTATTATTGTAAGCCAGGCGTCTTCAAAGAAAGGGCATACACAACCACCAATCTCCAAAGATCGTTATCTTAGAGCGTGATTTCTGTATTTGTAGAATATTACCAGTTATGTTTTTAGATAAGGTGCTGATCTTCAACTATTCAAACGATATTATTCTGTGCTGATTGAAACACGAGCCTATGCCCGGGCCGGATTACTTGGAAACCCTTCTGACGGCTTTTTCGGGAAAACGATAGCCATTACTGTTCGAAATTTTGGAGCTTCTGTTTCACTATGGCAATCGCCTGATCTGCACATTGAACCTCAGGAAGCCGATGCCAACACTTTCCGAAGCATTTTTCATCTCTGTGACTCCGTAAGTCATATTGGCTATAATGGCGGTATCCCGCTGATTAAGGCAGCCATTCGCAAATTTGCTCAGTACTGCCAGGACGAACACATTCGTATCCCGAACCGCAATTTTACGATTCGGTATTCGAGCTCTATCCCACGCCAGGTTGGTCTGTCAGGCTCCAGTGCCATTATTGTAGCTACCATGCGGGCTCTGATGCAGTTTTACGAAGTAACCATTCCACTCGAAATACTTCCCACAATAGTATTGAAAGCAGAAACGGAAGAATTAGGAATTACGGCGGGTTTGCAGGATCGGGTGATTCAGTGTTACGAAGGCTGTGTGTATATGGATTTTGCCAGAGAACTGGTGCAGAGCCGTGGGTATGGACAGTACGAACGCATCAATCCGGTATTGTTACCGAAACTATATCTGGCTTATAATACGGATATGAGTAAGGTTTCCGGCAAAGTACATAATGATGTGCGTGCTCGTTTTGATCGTGGGGAACCGCTGGTAGTTGATACCCTGAAAGAAATTGCCAACCTGGCCGCCTTGGGTAAAAAAGCCATTGAAAATGAAAATCATGATGAGTTGCAGGGGCTTATTAATCAGAATTTTGATCTTCGTACCAGGATTTACAATATTCATCCGGTAAATCAGAAAATGATTGATACTGCTCGTAGCCTGGGGGCTTCTGCTTCTTTTACGGGGTCAGGAGGGAGTATTATTGGCGTATATCGGGATGATGATATGCTCAATCGTCTCTTTGTTGAATTACGCAAACTGAATGCCCGGGTTATTAAACCATTCGTTATATAATATTTATTAAACCAATCGGTAAGAAATAAGCCTATAATGGGCATCGATAATATGGTCAAAAAAGCAATTATTCCTGCGGCTGGCTTCGGCACTCGTTTTTTGCCAGCTACTAAAGCTCAACCCAAAGAAATGCTACCCATTATTGACACTCCTACCATTCAGTATGTGGTGCAGGAAGCCGTTGATTCTGGAATTGAGGATATTTTGATTATCTCGGGAAAAGGCAAGCGTTCCATTGAAGACCATTTTGACCGGAATTTTGAATTAGAAACCCGCCTGGCCGAAAAAGAAGATGAAATGCTGCACGAACTTCGGCGGTTATCAGATATGGCTGCGATTCACTTCGTTCGTCAAAAAGAATTGAATGGTTTGGGGGACGCTATTTATTACGCCCGTCACCACGTTGGGAATGAACCTTTTGCAGTATTGCTGGGAGATACCATCATGGACTCCGTAATTCCGGTAACGCAGCAATTAATAGATACCTATGAAACCTACCGGAGTTCGGTGATTGCCGTTGAAACCGTCCCAGCGGATAAAGTAAACCGTTATGGAATTGTAGGAGGTAAAGAACTGAGTGATACCATTCTTCAGTTGGATACTTTAGTGGAAAAACCCGCTATTGATCAGGCCCCTTCTAACCTGGCGATTGCCGGAAGATATATTCTGACACCCGAAATTTTTCGGATGATCGAGCAGACCCCAAAAGGTAAAGGTGGTGAAATTCAGTTGACGGATGCCCTGCGTTTGTTACTCACGCGTGAAAATGTGTATAGCCATCATATTGAAGGCAAACGTCATGATATAGGAAATAAACTCGATTTCCTGAAAACTACTGTTGAGTTTGCCCTAAAACGCAAAGAATTTGCCCAGCCTTTTCTGGCTTTTCTGAGAGAAGTAGTTGCTGAAGCAGATAAATAGAATTTTCGGGTAGCATTTTGTTAACAGGGTTTGATTGAGCGTGTGTCTGAAAAACAGATATGCTCAATCAAACCCTGAACCGTTTCGTATCTTCACACTTTCACTTCATTTACTTTTCTATGAAAAAAATCATATTACTCATTCTGGTTTTGCTGAACTATAGCCTTCATGCTCAGACAAAACCTAAGCCACCAATTAACTGGAAAGATGTTACTGGCTGGAAAGCCATTTCTCCTTTTGGCGGAACGCAACTCTCTCCTGATGGGCAATGGATGGCTTACGTGCTCTCATCAGTAGCGGAAGGGGATGGTGATCTAATTCTTCAGAAAACCACTGACACGACCAAACATACCTATGGTATCGGGGTGGCTACATTGGTTCCTATGGAGTTTTCAAAGGATGGTCGTTATTTCGCTTTCAAAGTATTTCCGAAGGCAAAAGAGAAAAAAGTGGCCGCTAAAACACCGGCGGCTAAGCCATTACCCGAAAAAGTATTGCTGATTGAATTATCAACCGGTAAGAAAACGGAATTTGAACGTGTAGCCAGTTTCTCCTTCAATGGTGAAAAAGCCTCGCACCTGGCTTTGCTATTGGCGGGTGCCGGCGGAGGCCCTTCCCCCGAGGCAGCTAAAGGTCGGGATTTACTGTTATATGAATTGGCAACTGCCAAAACCCAGAACATGGGCAATGTCTCAGAAATGGGTTTCAATAAAAAAGGAGACTGGCTGGCCTTGACCATTGATGCCAACGAGAAAGCGGGCAATTCAATTATGCTTCGTAATATGAATACGGGCTTAATGTCTGTTATTGATAACGATAAAGCTCATTATCAGTCTTTGTCCTGGAATGAAAAAGGAGATGGGCTGGCTTTGCTGAAAGGAGAAAAGAACGACAAGTATAAAAATGATCTGGTAAGTGTGTTAGGCATTAAGAACTTTGCTGCCGCACCCGAACTAACGCTGTATAACCCTGCCAAGGATAGTCTGAACTTTCCAAAAGGAATGACAGTAAGCGTAAATCGTCGTCCGATGTGGACCGACGATTTAACCCGCCTGCTGTTCGGAATCAATAAGGCTGAACTGGTAAAAAAAGACAACGAAGCCCCAAAGGATACCACCACAAAAGGCAGTGCTAAACCAAAAGTGAGCAATGATGCCGAAACCCTGGCCAAAATTAAAGCTGATACCTCTATTCGTTCACTTGATGATTTACAGAAAGCCCTCAGTAAGCTAAAAAATGACTCAGCACGCGTAGCACAACGTGGTGGAACCGTGCCATCTTTGGCTTCGCCGAAAGAAGAATATGATAAACCAGAAGTAACAATCTGGAATTGGCAGGATAAACAACTACAATCACGACAACAGGTAACTGAAATACGGGATAAGCAATTCAGCTATCTGGCTATGTATGATGGAAAGAAATTCTATCGTTTAACAGACAGCACGCTTCGAAATGTTTCGCCAGCCCCTAAACAACTCTACGCTCTCGGAATCGAAACAGGGCCTTACGAATATCAGACTAGCCTGGATGGGCAGAATTATGCCGACATTTATGTGGTTGATTTGAAGTCTGGATTACGTACTAAAATCATTGAAAAATTATACTTAAATAGCTTTGGATCCTATCCACAAGTTTCCGAGGACGGTACTAAGTTTATTTATGGTAAAGACGGGCATTTTTACGTATATGATATTGCGTTAAATACAAGTAAAAATATTACAGAACAGGCTAAGACAAGCTTTGTAGATACTGAAGATGACCACCATACAGAGAAACCCCTCATTCCAATAATAGGCTGGTCTAGTGATAGTAAAATTGTATTACTTCGGGATTTGTGGGATATCTGGAAAGTAACGATAGATGGTAAAGAAGTTGTTAATCTTACCAGAAATGGGAAAACAGATAAGATTCGCTATCAAAGCCGGTATCAATTAGATCCAGATGAAAAAGGAATTGATTTAAAACAACCGCTTTATGTTCGCTTATATGGTGAGTTTACCAAGAAATCAGGCATAGGTAAAATTGACGTAGATAAGAAAGGAAACCTGATTTCGGGCGTAAATGTATTGCTCTGGGAAGATGCGAGTATGGGTAATTTACGCAAAGCAAAAAACGCTGGTGTTTACACCTATAGTCGGGAAACATTTAATCAGCCAACGGAATATTTTGTAAGCTTCAATACTGGTTTAAAAGAGCCTAGGCAAGTAACAAAAAATGCCCCTGACTTTGATAAATACGCATGGAGCAATGGTGTTAAACTTATCGATTATGTGTCTGATAAGGGTGATACATTACAGGGAGCATTGTTTTTACCTGCCGGTTATGAAGCTGGTAAAAAGTATCCGACTATTGTCTATTATTATGAAAAATTATCCCAAACGCTTCATACGTATAGTAATCCAGGTTATAGCGGTACGGGCTGGAATCCCAGCGTGTATACGTCAAATGGCTATGCGGTTTTTATCCCGGATATTGTGTATAAATACAATGACCCAGGTATGTCAGCAGTATGGTGCGTACTGCCGGGTGTGAAAGCTGCATTAAAAGTGGGGGTTATCGATGAAACAAAAATAGGGATTCATGGACATTCCTGGGGTGGTTATCAAACCAGTTTCTTAGTGACTCAAACTAACATGTTTAAGGCAGCAGCAGCAGGTGCTCCGCTTACTGATATGATTTCCATGTATAATCTAATATATAAAAATTCCGGTAACGGTAATGGGCAGATTTTCGAAGCTTCCCAAGGACGCCTGGAGGCTCCCTGGGATAACTGGCAAGCCTATTATCGTAATTCTCCCCTACAAAATGTTACTAAAGTACAAACGCCATTATTGATTCTTCATAACGACGCAGATGGGGCTGTTGATTTTACTCAGGGAATTGAGTATTATAATGCATTACGCAGATTGAAAAAACAGGTAGTTTTAGTTCAATATAAAGGGGAAAATCACGGGTTAGTAAAACTACCTAATCGAAAAGATTACGCCGTTCGGATGATGGAATTCTTTGATTATCATTTAAAAGGTAAACCAGCTCCTGATTGGTGGAAAACAGGTATTGAAAAATTAGAAATAGAAGATAATTTGAACAAACGTATTATCTTTGATCATTAAGAATTAATGAAATAAGTTAATTTATTAAATAAAAGATATTTTTATAAAAAAATTAAGCGTTTCTTGATGAAAAATATAAAGATTGTCATTTAATTAGCAATCGAAAGTCATTTGCGTAATTTTGGTTGCCAGATTTGTTTACTTTCTCCTATATTTTTTGAAATAGTTACTTATACAGAGAATGGAGAATATTGCTTCTGTATATTAAAAAATTATGTACCTCTAAAATCCGATCTAATTAAAAAACAGACTATTCTATTGTAGTCGCCTCGTACGAAATACTCAAAACTATTCAACCATCAATATCGCTTCATCTCCAGGATTTAGTGATATAATTTGTGATTGACGGCTCGGTCCAGGAGTGTTATAGAGTCAATCATAAGTGTTCTTTGTCGCTCTACTTTCTTTGGTCTTTTCAAGATGACTGAGGTCTTTGTTCTTCTAAAGAATTATCAACCTTACTTCGTACCGCAACCCGGAGTCGTCCAGCTCCAATTCTGAATGTATTGCTTATGAAAATTTTTACTTCTTTGTTAAGCTTACCCCTATTGATTAGGAGTAATAAAGAGGTCTACTTTTATCTGGTCAATAGCGTTTTTAGCTTAATTTTTTCCAGTCTTACGCACAGTGTTTTCGCACAACAAAGCTCTTTAGCCTCCAATAAAACAAACCAATGGATTAAAAATATCCTTAATGTCGAGGTTAACTCTACCTCGCTATGGTTTTCTATTTGGAATGGTTCATGTGGTGGTGGAGGGTTTTGTTCAGAAAATTCAACTCCATGAGTTACTGATTCAGTCGCCTCAAATTATACAGCCGAACTTTACTTTATGCGTATAATTATCAATAAATCTGAATTGATATATTGATAATATATACTCATCTTATAGTGTTTTATATGGGTCACTTATTCTGTTTTTGACTTAGCTGAAGACGCATAATAAATAAGTTATTTAACAGAGATTTGTTGTGTGTTCGTTAAAAGTTATGGTTAATAAAATGAAATTGATCAGTAGTACACTGAGCAATAATCTGCATAGCGGAT
>JASGGE010000052.1:0-24346 GCA_047605205.1 Siphonobacter sp. | reverse complement strand
GTAGGCAACCATGCCATTCTGTGGATTACATTTTGCCTATTTATTGGAGCGATGGGGAAATCAGCCCAGATTCCTTTGTATACCTGGTTACCCGACGCTATGGCTGGCCCAACGCCAGTATCAGCCCTGATTCACGCAGCAACGATGGTAACGGCTGGTATTTATATGATTGTTCGCTCGAACGTGCTCTATACACTCGCTCCTGAAACGCTGCATATCATTGGCTGGGTGGCGTTAGCAACGGCCCTGCTGGCAGCGTCTATTGGTTTATTCCAGAATGATATTAAGAAAGTACTGGCCTATTCAACGGTATCACAGCTGGGTTACATGTTTTTAGGCTTGGGTGTAGGAGCGTATACATCCGGTTTCTTCCATGTAATGACTCACGCTTTCTTCAAGGCACTGTTATTCCTCGGAGCGGGCTCAGTGATTCACGCCATGAGCGACGAGCAGGATATTCGTTATATGGGTGGTCTGCGTAAAAAACTACCGATTACTTTCCTGACGTTCCTGTTAGGTACCATTGCCATTTCTGGTATTCCTCCTTTTGCTGGTTTCTTCTCAAAAGATGAGATTCTGGCTCACGTTTTCGAACATAGCCCTTTGATGTGGAGCTTGGGTGTGCTCGGTTCCATGATGACGGCTTTTTATATGTTCCGTCTGCTCTTCCTGACTTTCTTTGGTGAATTCCGCGGTAGCCACGAACAGGAACACCACCTACATGAATCTCCTTTAACCATGACATTGCCACTAATGATTCTGGCGTTGTTATCAGTAGTAGGCGGATTCCTGAATGTTCCCGAAATTCTGGGCGGAACGGCGAAGCTATCTGCTTTCCTTGATCCTATTTTTGAATACTCAAAACAGGTAAATCCGGAAGCCTTTGCCGAAACCCATCTTGATCATTCGACGGAATACATGCTCATGGGTATTTCCGTAGCCGGAGCCGTCCTGTCCATTATCGTGGCTTATGTAATGTATGTCGCCAGGAAATCGGTACCTGTTGCAGAAGGCGAAGAAACGGGTGTACAAAAACTCATTTATCATAAATACTACATTGACGAAATTTACGATACCGTTTTTGTTCGTCCAATTCAGATGTTATCCAGCTTTTTCCATCGTATTGTTGATAAACAAATAATTGATTCATTCGGGGTGGAAGGCATTGGCCGGTTTATAAAAGGAATCTCCAATGAATTTCGTTTATTACAAACGGGTTCAACTGGCGTATATGTATTCATGATGGTTTTGGGTATTGCCGTAATTCTGGTATACAGCCTTCGGTCGTTAATTTTTAATTGGGGGTAATTCTCCTGAGCAAGATCATTTCCTAAACGGATAACAAAAATACATGCTTACACTTACTCTGATTCTTCTTCCCCTTGTGGCAGCACTGGTGCTACTGGCTCTTGATGGAGGTACAGTGAAACGAGTAGCCTTAATTGCTGCTTTGGTTGAGCTAGGCCTGGCTGCTTATGTATTCAGTCAATTTATGCCTGATGCTTCAAGTCAGTTTGCCCTTAGTTTCCCCTGGATCAAGTCAGCAGGTATCGAATTCTCCATTGGTATTGATGGAATCAGTCTGTTGTTAGTATTACTGAGTACTTTACTGGTACCCCTAATTATTCTCTCGACTTTTAATCACAGTTATCGTCACCCTTCCTCTTTTTACGCTCTTATTTTAGCAATGCAGGCTGCATTAATTGGAGTATTTGTAGCGAAAGATGTCTTCCTGTTTTATTTTTTCTTTGAGATGGCTCTGATTCCCATCTATTTCATTGCAGCCGGTTGGGGTGGCGAAAACCGTATTCCCGTAACATTCAAATTCTTTATATACACCATCTTTGGCTCATTATTTATGTTGCTTTCGCTGGTGTACTTGTATTTACAAACACCGGGCACACATAGCTCATTAATTTCATCTTTCTATCAGCTTCATCTAACTGCCGAGCAACAGAGCTGGTTATTCTGGGGACTGTTTATTGGTTTTGCGATTAAGATGCCCCTATTCCCCTTCCATACCTGGCAACCTGACACTTACGTAGAGTCGCCTACCCCGGCAACAATGCTTTTAGCAGGTATTATGCTGAAAATGGGGACTTACGGTCTGATTCGCTTGGTATTACCTATTGTTCCAGTAGGAGTACATCACTGGGGGCTTGTAGCTGCTGCACTATCTGTAATTGGTATTGTGTATGGTTCAATTATTGCCATTCAGCAACGTGATATGAAACGCCTTGTGGCCTATTCATCTTTTGCCCACGTAGGTTTGATGGCCGCAGGGATCTTTTCGCTCTCAATTGATGGCTTGCAGGGATCGCTCATTCAAATGCTGGCTCACGGAATTAACGTAGTAGGCCTGTTCTTCATTATTGAAATTATTTTCAGCCGTACGCAATCCCGTGACCTGGATCGCCTGGGAGGTATTACCCAGAATACCCCTTTCTTAAGTGTATTATTCATCATTATTGTATTAGGAAGCGTTGCCTTACCTTTAACCAATGGTTTTGTAGGCGAATTTTTACTACTCCGTGGAGTCTTCGATTATAATACCTGGTTAGGCATTATAGCAGGTACTACTATTATTTTTGGAGCAGTCTATATGCTAAGAATGGTTCAGAAGTCGATGTTTGGCCCCAAAACCAGCTTGACAGAACAATTCACAGATTTGAACACAAATGAACTTTTAGTATTAATCCCGCTGGCTATTTTTGTTATCGGAATGGGCATTTTCCCAAATGTCTTTCTGAAATTAACCGAACCAGCAGTGGAAGAATTGTTACGGACTATCAAATGATGAATAACTCCTCTCCGGCGAAAAGTTGTTCTTAATCATACGTACTGAAAATGCTTTCCATCATCTCTTTATCCATTTCTGGTATCATCAGTTTATTTCTGGGTTTCCTGAAATCCCGGAAGGTTTTATTGCCTGCTACGCTGGTATTTATCCTGATAGCTATTGCATTAAACATACTCGACTGGAACCATAAGTCACTCTGGTTTAGTGATATGCTACAGATTGACAATTTGTTTGTCAATTTCTCAGGTATCGTACTTTTTACAGCTTTATTAGTCGTGGCTATATCCAGAACTTTTGGTGAAGACGATGAACATACCCACCCGGCAGAATACTATGCCATTCTGATGTTTTCAGTAACGGGAGCCTTAATGATGATTGGTTTTGATAACCTCATCATGCTGTTCGTTGGTGTTGAAGTACTGTCTGTGGGCATGTACGTACTAACGGGTACCGACAAACGTAACCTTCGTTCAAATGAAGCAGCTCTAAAGTATTTCCTAATGGGTTGTTTTGCTACTGGTATTTTACTGTTTGGAGTAGCCATGATCTATGGGGCCAGTTCTTCCTTTAGTGTTAGTGGAATTGCTTCTTATTTACACACGAGCAGAATGTTTGGCTCGGTTTCACCAATGTTATTTATTGGTATTCTGTTGGTAATAGCAGGCTTACTCTTTAAAGTATCGATTGTCCCTTTTCACTTCTGGACTCCCGACGTCTACGAAGGTGCTCCAACTATCTTCACAACGTTCATGTCAACTATTGTGAAGACAGCTGGGTTTGCAGCCATTTATAAACTTACCTCTATTTCATTCGGAGCTGTCTATGGATTCTGGGCTCAGGTATTAATTGTTCTGGCGGTATTAACCTTATTGGTTGGTAACATCACGGCCCTATATCAGGCTAGCTTCAAACGCATGATGGCCTATTCCAGTATTTCACATGCCGGCTATATGCTTTTGGCTGTTGTTGCTAATGTAAAGGCTTCCCAATCGGCTATTTTGTTCTATTCACTCGCTTATTCCTTGGCAACAATCTCCGCATTTGGTGTACTAATGCTGGTTTCCGAACAGAAACCCTATGAAGGCCGGGCGGATGAACGTTATGAGGCTTTTAACGGTCTGTCGAAAACAAATCCGTTACTGGCTTTTATCATGACGATTTCTATGCTTTCTTTGGCGGGAATTCCACTGACAGCCGGATTCTGGGGAAAATTCTTCATCTTCTCAGCTTCAGTAGAATCACACATGACATCGTTACTGGTTATTGCCGTTCTGATGTCTTGTGTAGGGATTTACTATTATTTCCGGGTGATAATCGCTATGTTTCTGAAATCCAGTAATGATTCGACACCGATTGTTACTCCCAATGGCTATCGGCTAGCCCTGATAGTAAGTACCTTCCTAACCTTACTATTAGGAATTATTCCTGATCTGGTGAAGAATATTTTTTAATAGACTCAATTTTATTCACCCCGTTGGAAAAATCTTCTGAATTACCTTCAAAAACCTCAAAATCCAGCCTTCTTAATACCAAGGACTTAATTGCATATTTTTTAGTAGGCGGTACAGGAGCCGCTGTACAGATTCTGGCTGGAGGCTTTTTCCGGGAATACATGGGCTATAATGCCTCTGTTACCCTGGCCTACATTGTATCTTTTATTGTTGGCTTTACACTTACCAAGCTCTTTGCTTTTGATGCCAAAAAATCTGGGCAGACTCGTCGTGAAATGATAAAGTTTCTGATGGTAGCAGCAATGTCTATGGCTATTACTGTCGGGGCTTCTAGCCTGGCTCTTCAAGTATTCGATTCATTTTTTCCGGGCATCCGGCTTTACGAGTTACCTTTTTCTTTTTTACCTCAAAAAGCACGCATCATTAATATAAAAGAATTTGGCGGCTTACTGGTTGGGATGGGCCTTAGCTTCATTTTCAACTATGTGATGCATAAAAAATTCACCTTCAAATCCACCGGTTTTTACGACCGAATTAAGCAACACCTACGAGGCATACCTGAATAAAGCTATAAGTGAATAGGATTATTCCGTCCAAACGCCTAATAAATTAAAAAAATTTAATTCTGATAAAGCACTGAAGCCAGTAGTTAAAGAAGCAAAAATTGAATTATGTCAAAATAAAATTTAAGTTTTCCGACATAATTAAAAATTTATTTAACATCCTTAAAAAAACCTTAAAACAGGACTTGCATTATTCAGAAACAGGCCCCAACTTTGTCCCGGCAATAAACTCTAAAATCACCACGAAGATGAAAAAGGTATTCGCGATGTTCTTGTTAGGCACTATGGTTTCATTAGCTGCTTGCCAAGAGAAAAAAGCTGAAACAGCAACTACTACTGATTCAACTGCTGTAATTGACACTACTACTGCTGTTGATACTACTGTTGCTGCTGATACTGCAGCTGCTGACACTACGAAATAATTTCGTTAGCGTTACATAGAAAGCCTTGCCTGCTGGTGAGGCTTTTTTCGTTCTATCCCATCCCATGGAGGCCCTACTTCAAAAGTATTTACCAGCCCCAGCCCTATCCTATTGCCTGGCACTTTGGCAAAAGGAACCATTTGATTTTCAGATAACGAAACCTCGCCGAAGTAAATTTGGAGATTATCGCTACTGTTCTTCAATGGGTCATCGTATTACGATTAATGGAAATCTCAATGCGTATGCCTTCCTGGTGACTTATTTACATGAAGTGGCACATCATCGAGTTTGTCTTCAATTCGGCACACGAGTCGCTCCACATGGCCGTTCCTGGAAAAAGATATTTCGGGAATTATTACAACCCGTTCTGAACGAACACATTTTCCCAACTGATGTACTAACCGCCCTGCTCGATTACGCCCGTGACCCAAAGGCCTCGACGGCCTCGCATTTGCCTTTATACCGAGCTTTACGTAACCATGACCTGCGAGTAGACGGAACCTATCGGGTAGCGGAATTACCGGAAAACCAGGCTTTCTTACTGGGAGATCGTATTTTCATTAAACATCAGAAACGACGGACCCGTTATTTATGCTCTGATCCTCATACGGGACGGCAATACACAGTGCCCGCCGAAGCATTGGTTCAGCTAGTAAATTAGCCAATGTTTTGGTTGATTCTTCGTTATTATCCCGTTTATTAGGATATGGAAATAAACCTTACAAGTAGCTCAATATGAATAGAATTTGTATTCTGATCATTTTCTATTCCCTTATTTACTCGTTTTCCTGGGGGCAGTCTTCTGTTCTGGCAGAAGGCTCCTGGATTAAAATTGGTGTATTACAAGATGGCATTTATAAAATTGATGCAACCCTGTTAACCAAATCTGGCTGGAACGTAAATACCATTAACCCCCAAACCATTCGTCTCTATGGTAATGGGGGTGCCCCGCTGCCTCAGTCGAATGCAGCCGTAAGAATTCAGGATTTACAGGAAAATGCCATTACTGTAACCGGAAGTGATGACGGTAGTTTTGACGCTTCCGACCTCATTCTTTTTTATGGAAAAAGTCCTCACGAAATAAAACTGGACACTACTGCCGGCACTTTTTCACATCAGGTTAATCCCTATTGTGATACCACATATTATTTTTTAACGTACGGAAATGGAACAGGAAAACGAATATCAAGCTCTGAAACAACAATAAGCAATTCAACCATCACCACGTATGAAGACTATATTTTCCATGAGTCGGATGAAGTAAATAAGGTAAGTTCCGGGCGGGAATGGTATGGAGAACCTTTTTACGTAACCACCGAACGAACCATTTCTTTAGCTATACCAGGCATTCAGGTAAGCAAACCACTTCTGTTTACTTCTGCTACCTTAGCTTATGCTTCAGTGAATACAACCTTTACCATAAAACTTAACGATCAGTTAATTGGTACTCAAACGGTTGGAGCTACCACCTACAGCACATACGACTACAAGGGAATTAATGCCTACAATCAATATCAAACGACACTGGCGGTAGCTCCAACCGACGGAGCCATGAAAATCACTCTTACCTACGATCGCAATGGAGACAATGCTGCAGAAGGACAACTGAATTACCTGGGGCTTCAGGCTACCCGGAGTTTAGCCTGGCAGGGGAATACATTTCGTTTTCGGTCACTTGCCAGCCAGGCCCTATCATCGGCTACTCTGAATATCAGTAACATACCCAGTGGTTTACAGGTTTGGGATGTGTCTGATCCACCTGTTATTCGGCAGGAGAGCCTGAATTCAGACGGAACATTTTCATTTATCCCTAATGGAAAAGTACACGAATTTATAGCCTTTACAAGCAGTACGATTCTTTCGCCTGCTTATTCAAAAGCAATTGCCAATCAGGATTTACACGCCGCTTCAACCCCCAATTTACTCATCATTACCCCGCCTGCCTTTCGCACGGACGCCCTCCGGCTGGCTACTTTTCGTCAGCAACATGATCATTTAAGTGTACTGGTAGCGACTACGCAGGAAGTTTATAACGAATTTTCGTCCGGGCAACCTGATCCTACGGCTATTCGGGACTTTACCAAATATCTCTATGATAAACAGCCCGGAACACTCGCTTATTTATTACTTTTGGGGGATGCTACTTATGATTACCGGAATATAATGAAAGGAAATATAAATGACTGCTACGTTCCGGTATATGAAAGTCGGGAGTCATTACATCCCATCTATAGTTATTCTTCAGACGATTATTTTGGATTTTTAAAAACCAATGAAGGGGAATGGCCCGAAGATGATTCGGGTGACTATACCCTTTCTATTGGGATTGGCCGTTTACCAGTAAAGTCGGCTACAGAAGCCAGTGAAATGGTTGATAAACTCATTCATTACGCAGATAGTAGTACCAAAGGAAACTGGCAGAGTAAAATTACGTTCGTAGCTGACGACGGCGATTCAGGTATCCATATGCAAGATGCGGAAAGCCTCAACAGTACTTTAAAAACGGAGCAACCGGCATTTCTGGCCGAAAAACTTTATTTAGATACCTACCCGCAGCCTAGCCAGGCTAGCCCTCTGGCCAATAAGGCACTCAATCTGGCAATGAAAGACGGGCGACTCATCCTAACCTTTGCCGGTCACGGAGGCGTTTCAGGATGGACACAAGAGCAGATCCTTCAATTAAGTGACATTTTAGGTTGGCGGAATTATGACAACATGCCACTACTACTCACTGCTACCTGTGCTTTTGGGCGTTATGATGATCCTGGAACCGTTTCTGGGGCAGAGTTAGCCCTTCTGAATACCCGTGGAGGTAGTATTGGATTATTAACCACCACCCGACCCGTTTTTTCAAGCACTAACTTGCTGCTGAGTCTGGCTTTTATGAAGTACGTTTTTGAACCCATCAATGGTCAAATGCCCCGGCTTGGTGATGTATTTCGCAAAACAAAGAATGCGAGCCTGGCTGGCAGAGTTAATCGGAATTTTACCTTATTGGGAGATCCATCCATGCAGCTAAACTATCCACAGGATACGCTACTTCTTACTGCTTCAGATACCTTAAAGGCCGGTGAACAAATTACTATTACGGGCATAAGCTCTACTTCCTTTGATGGAACAGCCTGGCTGGAAGTATATGATCAGGATAGTACTTATCAAACACTAGGCGACGAAAATACAGCGTTCTCCTATCAGGATCACAAAAGTTTGCTTTACAAAGGCACCGTTACGGTACAGTCCGGAACATTTTCCAGCAGCTTTGTCGTACCAATTTCCATTCATAGTGGCAGTGGAAAAGCTTTTATTCGAGCCTATGCGTTATCGTCCGATGCTTCTTATGATGCATTAGGAACATTATCACCACAAGTTGGTGGAAAAACCTCTACTCCTGTAGCCGATAACCAGAGCCCCACAGTGCAGGTTTATTTAAATAACGAAGGATTTCATTCGGGCGACGCAACAAATTCGAACCCAACCTTACTCGTATCCCTGTCAGATGATAATGGCATTTCGTTAACTGAACAGCAACCCATTACTGCTACGCTGAATGACACGTTGATTATAAACCTGAATACCTATTATCAAACTGATAACGGGCATAATGGTACGATCAGTTATGATCTGCAGGCCTTACCGAGCGGACCACATACCCTAACGCTTCAGGCTTTTGATGTATTTGGTAAATCAGTAAGTGAAACTATACAATTTTCGGTAAGCCCAAATACTAAAAACCTCCTAGAAAACGTTAAAGCAATGCCTAACCCTTTTCAAAGTTGGGTACGTTTTAGTTTCGACCATGAGTTTGAAGGAGAAGATACTGACATTAACATTTATCTGTATGATCTATCCGGCCACTTGTGCCATCAGCAGGCCATCCAAAGCTATGCTACTCCCTCCCCTTACGAAGACATAATATTTGAACATGTCGATATAGCACCGGGTATGTACATTTATCGTATTTTTGTACGCTCAACAACACAAAACCGAACGCTTACCGGAAGTGGTAAATTAATCAGAATCCCCTAATTTGTTTAACATTATCAATTAATATTTCCCACGAATGCTCATTAATACGTTTATAAAACGAATGAATAACCCAAATTTTTACCTGAAATCAGCTTATTGTCTAAATCATTTCTGGATGAAACGACTGCAAACCCATTTTTTTATTGCTTTACTATTATTAGGCTCATCTTCTGCATTATTGGCTCAAACTACCGTAACCGGGCAGGTTAATGCAGACCGTATTCCTGTTTCTGCTGTTCCTTTTTTAACGATTACCCCCGATGCCCGTTCAGCAGGACTCGGTGACGCAGGTGTTGCATTAAGTGCTACTGATGCAAACGGAACCTACTGGAATATTTCCAAAATGGTATATGCAGAAAAAGATGCCGGCGTTTCACTTTCCTATACACCCTGGCTGCGGAATCTGATTGGTGATATGTGGCTAGGCTACGTGACAGGATACAAGAAAATTGGTAAAAATCAGGTAATTGGCTTATCCCTCAATTACTTCAATTTAGGAGAAATCCAGTTTACGAATGAAAATGGTATTGGCATCGGTCAGTTTGATTCTAAAGAATTTGCGGCTTCAGGATCTTACGCTTTGAAGTTATCAAATAAGCTGGCATTAGGCCTCAATCTGCGTTACATCAACTCAAATCTAACCGGGAATCAGGTTATTAATGGAGCAGCTTTGAAGCCAGGACAAACAGTAGCCGGGGATATTTCAATATTCAGTAATGGCTACAGCCCTGAAAAGAAATGGTATGCAAACTATGGTGCAATGATTCAAAATCTGGGTGGAAAAATTAATTATGGTGGTTCACAAACCCCTTATTTTATCCCTACGAACTTGAAAATCGGTACGGCCATTACTAACCGTCTGGATGATAAGAACTCCCTTACCTTTACCGTGGATCTAAACAAACTGATGGTTCCTACGCCCCCTGAAACCGACTCTCAGGGAAATATCACCAAAGGCAAAGATGCAAATAGCAAAAGCTTATTCGAAGGTGTATTTGGCTCCTTTGCAGATGCCCCCGGTGGTTTTAGTGAAGAGTTGAAAGAAATAAGTGTATCAGCCGGTATGGAATACTCCTGGAATAAAATTCTAGCAGCACGCCTGGGCTACTTCTACGAAAGTCCACAGAAAGGAAACCGTAATTACATCACGGCGGGTTTCGGTGTACACTATCAGCAATATGGGCTTGACTTCGCTTACCTGTTTCAGGGAAGTGGTCAGCAAAACCCTTTAAATAATACGCTTCGCCTGACTCTTTCAATCTTATTAGATAAAAAATTACGAATTGAAGAGGCTCCCGATGATCGCCAGCAATAGCCTTTCATCTTTCTTCGAACAAAAATAGCGAGACTCAAGTCTCGCTATTTTTGTTTCACTAAGCAGATGTCGTCTCCTGGAATTGCTTTTTAATAGGAGTTTCAGGATCATCTGTCTAAGATTAAAAATCCGGCATCGGAATTGAACAATTCTGTCTCTTATTACGTCGTTAACCCAATACCAATAAGCTTTATAATATGGCTCTAGACCGTACGATAGTTCCTAATTTTCATATCATTGAGCAAATAAATCTACTCCCTGTTGAAACCTACCATCTTGATAACGGAGCCCCACTCTATATGACCAGGGCAGGAGAACAACCCGTCGTTCGGATTGAATGGGTATTTGAAGCAGGGGGCTGGGATGAACTTTTGCCTAATGTTGCAGGCTTTACCCTTCGTATGTTAAACGAAGGAACCAGGCAGCATGCCGCCGCTGAATTAGCCGAATTTTTTGATCAATACGGAGCCTTTCTGGACTTTCAGTCTTCGTCCGATAGGTCAGTAATTGCTCTTTATGCATTACGCAAGCACCTGCCCGTGCTGCTTCCGCGTATGTATGAGCTCTTACACGAAGCCATTTTTCCTGAAGTAGAATTGGAAGTCCAGCGGACCAATGCTTTACAAAATCTGAAAGTCAACAGCGGAAAAACTTCTTTTGTTGCTTCGCAGCAATTTCGTGAACAACTTTTCGGGGCAGATCACCCGTACGGACGGAACCAAACAGAAGCGAACCTAAAGGCTTTCACTCAGGCTGATTTGACTTCATTCTATACTGCTCGCCTGCTTGATAACCGTTTTCAATTATTTATTGCTGGTCAGGTAGATGAACGTGAAGTAGCCTTACTTAACCGCGTTTTCGGCCAGAAAGCTTTAGTGCCGACTCCCGAACGTCGGGAATTTGTAGAACATCTGGGAGACATGCAATCCGTATTACTGGATTTACCCGAAAAACTGCAGTCTTCCATTCGCTTAGGCAAGCGTATTGTGAATAGGCTTCATCCTGATTACTACCGCGTTCTGGTTGCTAATGAGATTTTTGGCGGTTATTTCGGTTCTCGTCTCATGAAAAAAATCCGCGAAGAAAAAGGGTTTACGTATGGAATTTACGCTCAGTTAAATCATTTTTCACAGGCGAGCCAGCTTGTAATTGGTACTGACGTCAATAAAGAATTTACTCAGCAAACACTCGATGAGATACGTAACGAAACTATACGTTTGCAAACCGAACTCGTGCCTGAAGAAGAGTTACAAACCGCTCAAAGTTATATGGTAGGCCAATTTGTGGGATCATTAAATACTCCCTTTGAAATTGCCGATCGCCATAAAATTCGCATCCTGAATAACCTGCCCGATGACTATCACTTACGTCATATCGATCGCATTCGGGCTGTAACGTCAGAGGAAATTCGTCAGGCCGCACAAACATATTTTGATTGGGAGACGATGATAGAAGTAGTTGTTGGTGGCAAATAGCCCGCATCCGCAGATATTCTCTTTATACTAAAACATGAAACCCCCACTGCTTTGTATTGTGGGGGTTTTTATGTTATGGGTACATAACGAGATTTATATAAATTTATTTCAAATAATACTTGCAATAGTTAAATATTGTACCTATCTTCATCAAGACAAAACCTTAATCATCTGCCACTTATGCGAAAAGTTTCCCATCTGATCTGTAATAAAGGCAATACGGTTTATACCATTCAAGGTTCACTTTCGGTATATGATGCTCTAGAGTTTATGGTATCGAAAAATATAGGGGCTTTAGTGGTTTACAACGAAAACGAATTTGTTGGAATTATGACCGAACGTGATTACGCCCGTAAGGTCATTTTAAGAGGAAAATCATCCGATAAAACAGCCGTTGCCGAAATTATGGATACGTATCCGGCTACGGTTACATTTGATGATACCATTGAACGTTGCATGGAAATCATGAGCGATAAACATATTCGCTATTTACCCGTTGTAGCCGATCGGCATGTGGTTGGGCTGGTATCAATGGGAGACGTTGTTCGATTTATTATGGAAGATCAGAAAAGTACAATAGAACATTTACAGAATTTTATTACTGGTGCTGTTTAGTCTCATTCACTAATTCTCCTTCAACTTTCTGTCATGTTAACTACTTAAAATGAAAAGGCACCGGAGTTCCGGTGCCTTTTGTATTGTTCATTTCAATTTTCCAGTGCGAAATAGCTCGTATAAACTTTGAGCAAAAATTAAGGTCAGAAAAACGGGTAATATGTGTGCTCCCCAGATAAACGGCTTACCCGTATATTGATAGGTTCCTGAAGTAAACTGAAAAAAAACTTTCAGGAAAATCATAACCCCTACTACCAGTAACAAAGTCAGGATCAACGCAGCTATTCGGATTGACAGGTACCTTTTTACTAGTTCACTAATCACAACTGCACTTGCCGCAACCAACAAAACGGTTAGTAAGGCTCTTGGGAAATTACGGATGTAGGAGTACTTGTAAAACCACACTCCGAATTGACCAACGATATTCGGGTGAGCTAATAACCAGGCATCTGTAATAGCAATAATCAGGTATAATAAATAATGGGAGCGGTACCGCATTTTAATGTATTTTAGTTTTCCTGATACAATACTTGCGTTACGGTTTGCCCTACGGCTTTCATTACACCTTTATCAATAACCTGCATGTTATCACTGTGAGTATGGTGATAATCGCCAAAGGTTTTAGGGTTATTAGGCTTCATTTCAACAATATCTACCATCGGAATTTTGGCTACTTCATTCACGGCAGTATGGTCATCATTTAATCCTCCTCCCGGAACAGAAATAAAATACTGATCATACCCTAAACGACTGGCAATGGACCAGATGTTCTGCACCACGCTGGGAGCATATTGCATGGAGCCCCCTTCCTGAGGAAACTGAGCTCCTTTTGCTCCTACCAAATCCAGTAGAATTCCGTAATAGGCTGAATACCCTGGTTTATGAAGGTTTTTCGCCCAATACTGCGAACCTAAAGCCCAGTAGTTCTTATTACCACTCGGTTGAACACCTTCTTTTTCACCCCAATCTTCTGCATCAAAGAAAATAATATCAATTCCCACATTTGTCAAAGATTTACTTTGAATATTTCGGGCAATCTCTAGCAAAACGCCTACTCCGCTGCCTCCATCGTTAGCTCCATCAAAGGGTTTGTCTTTGTATTTCGGATCGGTGTCTTTATCCGCAAACGGACGCGTATCCCAGTGAGCAGCCAGCAGAATACGCTTGGCAGCCTCAGGGTTCGTGCTGCCAATGATATTACGGCCATTCAGTTTAGTACCGTCATAAGCAGTTTCGGTAAATTTCTGCTCGGTTACGCTAAACCCATAGCTTTTCAGTTTAGCAGCGAGCCAGTCACCACAAGCCTGATGAGCCTTGGAATTAGGAATACGCGGACCAAAATCAACCTGCTTTTGTACAAAGGCATAAGCCGAATCAGCATTGAAGGTTGGGGCAGCAGCCAACTGAACCTCTTGTGTGGTACTTTCACTATTTTTTGCCTTCTCCTTACAAGACTGAAGGAATCCGGCTAGTGTGCATAACGCCAGCAAAAAAGACAAAGATTGTTTCATTTCTATAGTTTACGGCTATCGGTTGCCAGTTTTCAGGAATTACTGTTTTATTGAAAATTGAAGACCGATAACTGAATTTATTCTTCATACGCCCAGTCGATACGATGTTTCATATCTTTAATGACCAAGCCATTTTGTTTAAAGACGGAACGAATCTGATCTACTTTCTCGTATTGTTTTTCCGTTTTGAAGCCCCGATACAGGTCTAGTAATCCTTCAATCAGGGGTTCAAATGCTTCATTATGCTCTTCTGTTAAGCCCAGAATCTCGGTCATAAAAGTAATATACAGGGATTTTAAGCGAGTGAATGTGGTTTCACCTAATTCAGCATACTTTACCTGACCAGTATATAATTGATTGATTTTCTTAAGCATAGTGAATAAATGAGCAATTGTCACGGCCGTATTCAGGTCGTCGTTCATTCCTTCGTAGGCTCCTGTAATTGCTTTCTCCGTTTCGTCAACCTGCTTTTCATCTACTCCAATCGTTCCGTCTGCTGTATATTCCATTTCTTTTACCAGACGTAACCCATTTAATAAACGCTTATAGCCTTTCTGAGCAGCTTTTAGAGCATCGTTTGAGAAATCGAGTGTCGAACGGTATTGGCTTTGCAGCATAAAGAACCGCACGGTCATGGGGGAATAAGGTTGCTCCAGCAAATGATGACTTCCGGCAAATAATTCACCAGGCAAAAATGAATTACCTAATGATTTCGACATTTTCTGACCATTTACTGTCAGCATATTGGTGTGCATCCAGTACCGCACCGGAGAAACACCATTGAGGCCCGTTCCCTGAGCAATTTCACATTCATGGTGTGGAAATTTCAAATCCATACCACCGCCATGAATATCAAACTGATTGCCTAAATATTTAGTACTCATGCAAGTACACTCCAAATGCCAGCCCGGAAAACCTAATCCCCAAGGGCTAGGCCAACGCATAAGGTGATCAGGAGCCGCTTTTTTCCAGAGAGCAAAATCAAGTGGGTTTCGCTTCTCGCCTACTCCGTCTAATTCCCGGGTTTCTGTTAATAAATCTTCCAGAATACGACCCGATAATTTTCCGTAATCGTTTCCTTCTTCATTATATTTCGAAATATCAAAATACACCGAACCATTTGATTCGTAAGCCAGCCCTTTGTTAATTAAAGCTTGTACGGCTTCGATTTGTTCAATCAAATGGCCGGTAGCCGTTGGTTCAATACTTGGAGGCAAGAAATTGAATTTTTCCAATACCTGGTGAAAATCATTCGTATAGCGTTGAACGATTTCCATAGGTTCCAGTTTTTCAAGCCGGGCCATACGCCCGATTTTATCTTCTCCCTCATCGCTATCTCCGGTCAGGTGACCGACGTCAGTAAGATTCCGCACATAACGTACCTGATACCCAATATGTCTGAGATACCGCACCAGCACATCGAAGGTCATGAACGTCCGAACGTTCCCCAGGTGAACGTAATTATACACCGTTGGACCACATACGTAAAGGCCTACATGCGTAGGATGAAGAGGCTTGAAGATTTCCTTTTCCCGGGTAAGGGTATTATAAATTTTCAGGGATTGCATGAAACAGAAATTGAAAGATTCCGTGTTGGTATCCCAACACAACGATAGTAAAAACAGCCGCAGGTTACTGACCGTTCCAACATCGAAATACGCGGAAAGAAAAAGACGCTTGAGCCACGTGATAAAAGTTTCAGCTGCAAAAGTAAGAAAAAAGAGCCTGGAGTTTAGGTTTTGGGGTTTAGAGTTTGAAGGATTAATGCCGAGATGTCGATTGGTCGCGTCTCAAACGCTTAGGATGAAATAACTATTTCTCCGTTTTTGGTATCACATTCGCTTAAATCCCAACCACTTATTTAATGGCGGCCGGCCTAAACTCAAAACCGTAAGTAACGGCCGCCCAAACCTATTATATTTGAAACTCAGTTTCCGCAAGATGCTATGCCTTTGATTGAAGTCGGTTCGGATGCGAACTATCAGCGGGAGTTCCTGCTTTTACCCGTTCGTTTGTACCAAAATGATGCAAACTGGATTCGCCCTCTGGATCAGGATATTGAATCGGTTTTTGATCCTCAGAAAAATAAAATGTTTCGCCATGGGGTATGTATCCGCTGGATATTACAGGACAATCAGGGAAAAACCATTGGCCGGGTAGCTGCTTTTATTGATCACGATAAGGCCCATAAAGAAGAGCAACCAACCGGCGGAATGGGTTTTTTTGAATGTATTGAAGACGAAAAAGCAGCTTTTACGCTTTTTGATGCCTGCCGGAAGTGGCTTACCAGCAAAGGAATGGAAGCGATGGACGGCCCCATTAATTTTGGCGAACGTGACTCTTGGTGGGGATTAATGGTGAAAGGCTGGGATTTTGAGCCTACCTATAAAATGCCCTGGACTAAGGCGTATTACATTGATTTCTTCGAAAACTATGGCTTTCAGGATTATTTCAAACAATTCGTTTATACCTCTCCTATTCGGGAAGCTGCCGTTGCTCCTAGTGTAGAAGAAAAGGCCCAACGGATTTATGCGAATCCGGAATTTACTTTCCAGCACATCGAAAAGAAAAACATTACCAAATATGCAGAAGATTTTCGTAGCATCTATAACAAAGCCTGGGCTCAGTTTCCGGGGGTAGCGGCCATGAGCAATGAGCAGGCAAATGCTCTTGTTAAAACCATGAAACCCATTGTTGATGAGCAATTAGTGTGGTTTGCCTATGCTGGTAATGAAGCCGTTGCGTTCTTTATTGTTATTCCCGACCTGAATCAGGTTGTGAAACATCTGAACGGGAAATTCGGACTTATTCAGAAGTTAAAACTCCTTTATTTACTTAAGTGGAAAAAGATTGTTACCCGTACGTGCGGAGTAATTTTTGGGGTTATTCCAGCTTATCAGGGGCGTGGAGTAGAATCAGCCATTGCCTTACGCTTCCGTCAGGCAGGTCGCGATAACCCTGATTATCAATACAAAACCATTGATATGAACTGGGTAGGCGATTTTAATCCGAAGATGATGCGTTTTGTGTCACAGCTTGGTACTACTGTCGATAAAAGTTATATAACCTATCGGTATTTATTCGATCGAACCAAAGAATTCAAGCGTTGCCCACGGGTTTAGTTTCGTTAGAGATCAGGTTTAAAAGATTTCAAAAAATACCTTTTAAACCTGATCTATTCTTTCAGTCGATATACTCGCACGTACTCTATTTCCATCCGCTGCGGAAATATCGTATCGTCAACGCCTTTCTGGCCACCCCAATTCCCGCCAACCGCAATATTCAGCAGCAAATATTCTGGCTTATCATAGGGCCATTCCTGCCAACCTTTCTGGGTATTACGAAACTCAAAATACTGCGTAGTATCGACAAAAGCCCTAATGTAGTCAGGCGTCCATTCCAGCACATAGTCATGAAAATTGGTCATGGCATCCGTTATGGTAAGCGTATCCCCTCGCTGGGTTCCTGCTATATGATTAAAAGCTTTCGTATGAACTGTTGCATGCACAACACCCGGGTCATACCCCACGTGCTCCATGATATCAATTTCGCCATTGTCGGGCCAGTAAGCTGAACCATACAGTTGCTGACTGGCAAGCATCCAGATGGCGGGCCAGGTGCCTCTGCCTTTAGGCAGTTTTGCCCGAATGACAAACCTTCCATATGTCCAGTCAGCTTTGCCTTTTGTTGTTAATCGGGCAGAAGTATAGTTTTTTTCCTGAAAATCTTCTTTACGAGCTTCGATAATAAGTTTACCACCTTCCACACGAGCATTTTCAGAACGTTTATCGGTATAAAACTGTAATTCATTGTTGCCCCAGCCGTTACCTCCTACTTCGTATCCCCATTTATTGGAATCAGGTAATCCCCTTTCCTCAAATTCGTCTGCCCAGACAGGTGTTGTTTCAAATTCATACCCTATTGAGGTTTCAGGTTTTTGACAAAAAGCAAATAACCCAATTATCCCCCCAAGTAATAAGCTGCTGCGTATGATCATTTTCTATTCAGGTTTAGTTAATCAATATTAAATATTATTCCAGAGACTTTTTGCATTAAACTTTTCATTCTCAAGCCAATCACAGCCACAAACAACCCCACTTGCATGCTAAAGCTCTTTACGTCACTACTCTCGGTCAGCTATGAAAAATATTGCTTATCAGCATTTATTCTTACGGGCGGGGTTTGGAGCGAATCCGGCGGAGGTTCAGGAAGCCAGTAAACATCCCATCCGAAAAATAGTACGACGATTGCTGGAGGACTCGGAGCAGAACCTAAGCCTGCATACGGTTGATCCGCAGCAAGTAGGTTATACCCGCAGAGCCTTACTTGAAATGGTTATGCAACGAGATAGCCTTTCGCCCGAACAGAAAAAACAAATGTCTCAGGATATTCAAAAAGAATATCGGGACCAGATTGGTGACCTGAATTATGCCTGGGTATCGCAGATGGGTTCAGGAAAAAGTGCTTTGCGAGAAAAAATGACTTTCTTCTGGCACGGTCACTTTGCCTGCCGAAGTCAGAATCCCAATTTTGTTCAGCTTCAGAACAATACCATTCGAGAAAAAGCTTTAGGCAAGTTCGGTGATTTGTTACTGGCCATTTCCAAAGATCCGGCCATGCTGCAATTCCTGAACAACCAGCAAAACCGCAAACAAAGCCCCAACGAAAATTTTGCCCGTGAGGTGATGGAGCTTTTTACCCTTGGCCGAGGGCATTATACGGAACAGGATATTAAAGAAGCCGCCCGTGCCTTTACCGGATGGGGCTTTAATCTAAGCGGTGAGTTTACCTTTCGAAAAAACCAGCACGATGAGGCCTCTAAAACCTTCTTCGGTAAAACTGGAAATTTCAATGGTGAAGATATTCTGACCATGATTCTGGAACGCCCCGAAACAGCTACCTTTCTGGTTACTAAACTCTACCGATTTTTTGTTAATGATACCCCCGATCAGGCCATTATTGCTCAGTTAGCTCCGCGTTTTCAGCAGAAAGACTATGATATTGCCTGGTTACTGGAAGAAATCTTTACCTCAGACTGGTTTTATGCCCCCCAAAACATTGGCATAAAAATCAAATCACCAGTGGAATACATTGCTGGTTTACAACGAACGTTCGGCCTGAAATATGGGAATAAACAATCGGTCTTATATGTTCAAAAAGCCCTGGATCAGGTCTTGTTTTATCCACCTAATGTAGCAGGCTGGCCCGGTGGCACTTCCTGGATTGATTCTTCCAGTTTGTTATTACGAATGAAGCTACCCGAAGTGATTCTGAATTCCGTTGAACTGAATTTTAAAGCTAAGGCAGATGGCGACGTTAACACGGCTTATCTCACTAAAAAATCAGGCCGGCAGTTTCAGGAAGCAGAATTAGACTGGCCTGCTTTTGGTAAACCCTTTGAAGGTCTGACAGGAACTGCCTTAATAGATGCCCTGGCTGGTTACCTAATTCAACGGCCTTTAAATGAAGTTCAGCGAGCATTAATTCTGAAGCGTAAGAAAAAATCAGAATTACAGGATTATACACTGGCCATCCTTACTCTTCCCGAATATCAATTGTGCTAATTCAGGTTTACCTGACTAATATAAATATTTGCCATGAACCGTAAAGAATTTCTCCGCCACTCGGCACTGGCTACGATTGGAACTATGCTCATTCCTGATTTCGTAAAAGCATCTGAACGGCATCTGATCAATAGTCCTCAGGTTAACAATAAAATATTGATTGTTCTTCAGTTTTCAGGGGGAAACGACGGTTTAAATACCATCATTCCGTTTCGAAACGACATTTACTACCGGGAACGGCCCAAACTTGCCATTCCTGGTGAAAAAGTTTTAAAAATTACAGATGAATTAGCCCTGAATCCGGCCCTGGAAAAACTGCGTAACTGGTATGATAACGGCTATTTTTCAATTGTTAATAATGTTGGTTACCCCAATCCGGACCGTTCCCATTTTCGCTCGATGGACATCTGGCATACCGCCAGTGATTCTACTGAATACTTAGGCACGGGTTGGATTGGCCGCTACCTGGACGCCCAATGCTCAGGAACCTGCCAGCCCTATCACGCCCTGGAAATTGACGATCAGCTGAGCCTTTCGATGAAGGGCTCTCACGTAAAAGGACTAGCGGTATCAGATCCCAGGCAGCTTTATAATCAAACCCAGAATCATTTTTATCAGGAATTAGCCAAAGCCAATCATGCGGAATACGAAAATGTAGATTACCTCTACAAAACATTAGCCGAAACCATCTCGTCCGCAGATTACATTCACTCCAAAACGAATATTACAACTTCCGCCATTACGTATCCGAACCACGAATTAGGGAAAAGGATGAAAACAGTGGCTGATTTTATTCGGAATGGTATCGACTCTAACGTGTATTATGTCTCTCACGGTAGTTTTGATACCCACGTAAATCAGCAACCTCAGCAAGATCGTTTACTTACACAGTATGCAGAAGCAATCGATGCCTTTCTTACGGATGTAAAAACTCTGGGGAGATTAAACGATGTTGTTGTGTTAACCTTTAGTGAATTTGGCCGCCGGGTAAAACAAAACGCTTCGAACGGAACCGATCATGGCACTGCGAACTGCGTTTTCCTAGCTGGTGGTAATTTAAAAATTGACCCTCAACTAATGGCCACTCCAAACTTGACCGATCTCGACCAAGGTGATTTAAAATATCAGGTTGACTTCCGGGATATTTATGCTACTCTCCTTGATCATTGGCTGGAAATTCATTCTGAGACGGTTTTAGGCAAAAAATTCGGGGGACTGAAATTAGCCTAATCCAGGCCGTGCTTGCTAAACATCTCCTTACGCTCATACGGGTAGAATGTTGTATTTTTGTATATGCTACAAAAAACTCGCGGCTTAGTACTGAATTATCTCCGTTACCGCGAAACGTCAATTATTGTCAAAATATACACGGAAGAGTTCGGCGTCCAGACGTACATTGAAAATGGCGTACGGAGTAGTAAAGGGAAAAACAAAATTGCTCTGTTTCAGCCCTTAACTTTACTGGAACTTGTCGTTTATTTTAAGGAGAAAGGTGGCATACAGCGGCTTTCCGAGCTAAAAGTTGATCAGGCTTATCAGCACATCCCTTTTGACATTACCAAGTCAACTATTGCGTTGTTTATTACGGAACTTCTGAGTAAAACGCTTAAAGAAGAGACAAAAAACCCTCAATTATATCAGTTCCTTCGCGAGAGTTTGATCTGGCTAGATCTGGCCGAGTCAGGGTATGAAAATTTTCACGTCTGGTTTCTACTTCGATTGAGTTTATACCTGGGTTTTGAGCCCCAAACTGCTCAACAGCTTACATTGGAATTACGAGATGCGGGTTATCCAATTCATCAGGAGCTTACAGCTCTGGATGCTTTACGGCAAGACCCTGACCTAAAAATCAGCCGTTCAGAGCGAAATTATCTATTGGAAATTCTATTAAAGTTTTACGAATTGCACGTAGAAGAACTCGGCGAAATCAAATCTCTGGAAGTATTACGTGCCGTATTTTCCTGATTTTTACCTATTTATTAGCTCCTGTACCTTTCTGATAGTTTCACGAAAATATTTGTGAAACAAATTTCAAATGGATACTTGCTGGCTTGCAGAAATATTGCTACTTTTGCGTTCCAATTTCTGAAAGCAAACAAAATTTAAAGCAATACGCTCATGGCAAAGAAAGGCAACCGCATTCAGGTCATCCTCGAGTGCACCGAGCAAAAGACTTCGGGCGTTCCCGGTATGTCGCGGTACGTTACGGTAAAAAACCGGAAGAACACCACTGCTCGTATTGAACTCAAAAAGTATAATCCATTCCTCAAGAAGCATACCCTTCATAAGGAAATTAAATAATTTCAGGTTTCAGTTAGAAGGTGAACGAAGCCTTAATACTGAGATTCATCCTTTATTCATTTACTGAAATGGCAAAGAAAGTAGTAGCAACCTTGAAAAAAGAAGGGGGCGTTAAATACGCTAAAATCATCAAAGCTGTGAAAAACCCAGCTACTGGTGCTTATACCTTCAAGGAAGAAATCGTTCTTCAGGACGAAGTTCAGTCAGCTCTGAAAAACTAGTTGATTCATAACTTTGACGTCTTTACTGATCCTCCGAATCTCTTCGGGGGATTTTTTGTTGTAGCTTTGGGCAATAAATGGACTGGCTAACTTTCAATAGCTTATATTTTCCTGAGTGCTCATCATTATTTGCGAACAGGTAAGCTATTCCTGATAAACGAACCTGTTCAGGGCTTTTTGTGGTTATGCAGTAAGCGAAAGCGTAAAGCTTCCACAAAAACGCTAAACATTTTTAATATATACCAGCAGATGGGCTTATTTGATTTCTTTACCAAGAAAAAGGAACAAATCCAGCAGGAACAGGCTGAGTCATTAGACAAAGGTCTGGAAAAAACCAAAGAAGGTTTCTTTTCAAAGTTAAGTCGGGCCATTGTCGGCAAATCAAAAGTCGATGATGAAGTATTGGATGAATTAGAAGAAATTCTAATTTCATCAGACGTTGGTGTAGAAACAACCATCAACATCATTCGGCGTATCGAAGAACGCGTGGCCCGTGATAAATTCACAAGTACTACTGAGTTAGATTCCATTCTTCGTGAAGAGATTGCCGGCTTATTGTCTAAAAATCACTCTACCGACGTTTCGGCTGACTTTGATACCCCTTTGGGCGTAAAACCTTACGTAATTATGGTAGTTGGAGTTAATGGTGTAGGAAAAACCACTACCATTGGCAAGCTTGCCGCTCAGTATCATAAAGCAGGGAAGAAGGTTGTATTAGGAGCTGGCGATACATTTCGGGCAGCCGCTGTTGACCAACTGAAGCTTTGGGGCGAACGTGTGGGCGTGCCTGTTATTGATCACGGCATGAATACTGACCCCGCTTCTGTGGCTTATGATGCCGTGAAAAAAGGTACTGAAATTGGTGCTGACGTAGTAATTGTAGATACTGCGGGCCGTTTGCATACTAAGGTTAACCTCATGAACGAGCTTTCGAAAATTAAACGGGTTATGCAGAAGTTTTCAGAAGATGCTCCGCATGAAGTACTACTGGTATTAGATGGCTCTACGGGTCAGAATGCCTTCATTCAAGCTCAGGAATTTACCAAAGCTACGGAAGTAACCTCTTTAGCTATCACCAAATTAGATGGTACTGCTAAGGGAGGTGTTGTGATTGGCATTTCAGATCAGTTTAAGATTCCGGTGAAATACATTGGCGTAGGCGAACGCATTGAAGACTTACAGGTTTTCAATAAGCAGGCATTTGTAGAAAGCTTATTTAAAAGATAAGCAAACAACTAATGGATTGGGGACTGGTATAATTAAGTACGCCATTCCCCCAGCCTAATTCTAGAATCTGGTGCAAATTCCGATTCAAAATATTTATTACCTGCTTTGTTATGCCTGGGATCGTCTCGAAGAACGGGAGTTAGTCCAGGTATCTGCCCAGGATTGTCTTACGCTCCCCGATTTATTGAGCCAAGTGCTGGTAAATGGCATCACCCATTTAGTAAAACGTGGTATTTTTCATGCCTATCTCTCCACAGAACAAACTGAAGCTACACTTCGCGGCAGGCTCCTATTAACGGCAAGCCTACGACAAAATACTTTTGTTCAGGGTAAAGCAGTTTGTGAAATAGACGACTTTTCTGCTAATCAGCTCCCTAATCAGATTCTGAAAAGTACACTGGCTTTGTTATTACGGATTCCTACTTTATCTAACCGGAATGCCGTTCTTAATTTATACGACCGCTTAGCTACTGTCTCTACACTTCCACTTACCGATACACTCTTCGCCAGACAACCTCGCTACCCTTCTTTATATCCTTTTCTGCTAAATGTATGTGAGCTGGTTCATCGAAATCTGCTAGTGGAAGAAGGTAAAGGTTCTTACCTGTTCCGGGATTTCTGGCGGGATGAAAAACAGATGGCTCGCTTATTCGAGGATTTTATCCGAAATTTCTATCGTCATGAATTACCTCTCTGGCATGTACACCGTGAGAACATTACGTGGAAATTTATTGCCTCAGCAGAAGACCAGGCTCTGCTCCCATTGATGCAGACCGACGTAAGTCTTGAAAGTAAGGATCGGCAAATCATTCTGGATGCCAAATATTATACCGAAACTTTTCAGCGAAATTTCAA
>JASGGE010000051.1:0-24349 GCA_047605205.1 Siphonobacter sp. | reverse complement strand
ACGCAACCATACCTGTTGTGTTGATTACAGGCTGGGCAAGTATTGACCTGGCCGTGCGGGGTATGAAACTTGGGGCCAGTGATTTTATTAACAAACCCTGGCAAAATGCCCATTTGGTTCAATCTATTCGGACTATACTCAATTTAAAGGCAGAATATCCTACCGTTACTTCCCGAAAAAAACTTGATAATCACTATGATTTTAGCTCAATTGTCGGCGAGTCTGAATCGATGGTTCGTATTCTTGAAACGGTTGGCCGAGTAGCCCACACTGAAGCTTCTGTACTTATTTTAGGAGAAAGCGGAACCGGAAAGGAACTAATAGCCGAAGCCATCCATCAAAACAGCAAGCGTGTAGGTAACCCTTTTGTGAAAGTTAACTTAGGCGGGATCTCGTCGAGCTTGTTTGAAAGCGAATTATTTGGCCACGTTCGTGGTGCTTTTACAGACGCCCGTTTTGATCGGGTAGGCCGATTTGAAGTAGCAAATAAAGGCACGATTTTTCTGGATGAAATTGGCGATCTGGACCTTTCGAGTCAGGTAAAGCTCCTGCGGGTATTACAGGACCGCAGCTTTGAAGTGCTAGGCAGTAGCAAAACCAGAAGGGTAGATGTACGAGTTATTGCCGCAACAAATCGAAATCTGGAAGAGATGGTTAGGCTAAGCACTTTTCGGGAAGATCTTTTGTATCGGATTAACCTCATTACTATTCAATTACCACCACTTCGCGAACGCCCTGATGATATCCCGCGTTTGATAGAGTTTTTCCTGGCGAATTTGCGGAAAATTTATAACCGCCCCAATCTGTCCGTTACCCGTGATGCTCTGAAATGGCTTCGGTTATTGCCTTTACCCGGGAATATCCGTCAGCTCAAAAATATGGTGGAACGTACGGTTTTGGTATCGCCGCATGACCTGTTGGATATTGCAGATTTTCAAATCCATGCTCAGGCGGCGGTTCGTAAGACAGAACGTGATCAATTACCCGCTGTCGGTTTAATGACACTTGATGAGTTGGAGGCCGAAATGATTAAAAAAGCCATGCATTATCATCAGGGAAAAATTGCCCGGGTTGCAAAAGCTCTTGGGTTAACTCGTAGCTCCCTATACCGTCGTCTGGAAAAGTTCAATATTCCATATGACGAAGATCGATAAGTCCTAAATGATATGTCCCTCCGGATTAAATACCTTCTGTTTATTGGCCTGATCCATTTGATAACAATTGGCCTTTCTTTCTATATTCTTCGAGAACATTTAATCTGGTTTCTGCTGATAGAAGTTATCCTGATTGGCTCAGTTTATCTGTCTTATCAGCTTTATCAAAGCCTGATTGCCCCGCTACAACTGCTGGTATCAGGTACGGAAGCCATTCAGGACCGGGATTTCAACGTCAAGTTTCTAAAAACAGGAAAACCAGAAATTGATCGGATCGTAACGGTTTATAACGCTATGATTGATCAACTCCGGCAGGAACGCACCCTTCAGCAGGAACAACATTACTTTCTTGAAAAGCTGGTGCAAACGTCTCCAACGGGAATTATTATTTTAAATCTGGATGGCGAAATCGAACAGATTAACCCTAAGGCTCTGCAATTTCTGAAAGGATCACTTCATGAATTAAAAGGAAAAAGGCTTAACGAAACGAATCATCCTTTTCTAAAACGGGTAGAAAATTTACCCGCCGGCAAAGCGATGACCATTCAAAATGGCGGGACATTTAAATGTGAAATGTCATTTTTTATTGACCGGGGTTTTCAACGTTATTTTCTGACGATTGAAGAATTAACGGCTGAATTATTAGCTGCCGAGCGGAATGCGTATGGGAAAGTGATACGAATGATGTCGCACGAAATCAACAACACCCTTGGAGCCGTCAATTCCTTACTAGATACAACAGCTGACTGGCTCGAAGACACCAACCAGCCATTATCGGCTGCGTTGAAGATTGCCATTGCCCGCAATGACAACCTGGGGCTTTTTACCAAACGATTCGCTGAAGTGGTACGGCTACCGCCTCCTCAAAAAGCTCAAATTTCTTTACATGAGCTGATTGCTGACTGTGCCAGACTTATGGAACCAATGGCTCAGAATCGCCATATTCAGTTGAAAATTCTTGGGGAAGAGAAGGTAACTATTTTTGCTGACCGACTTCAATTGGAACAAGTATTGATCAATAGCACCAAAAATGCCATTGAAGCGATTGACCAATACGGGGAAATTACGTTTGAATTAACTAGTTATCCTGTTCGCCTGATTATTGCTAATAATGGAAAAGACATTACCGCCGAGGAAGCAAATCAGCTTTTTACGCCCTTTTTTACGAATAAACCAAATGGTCAGGGAATAGGCCTGACCTTGATTCGCGAAATTTTACATGGGCATGGTTTTGGCTTTTCTCTGCGAACCGTACTCCCGGGCCGTACGGAGTTTACCATTACTTTTTAAGATGCAAGTTCGGGTGTGGCTTTTACAACCTGCTCACGTTTATGTTTCCAGCGGTTATGCGACCATAACCATAAAGCAGGCTCTTCCCGTAGGCGGGCTTCCAGCCAGCGAACATATCGTTCGGTTAATGCTCCTTCAGGATAGGAAGTATAGGGAGGTTCTGCAATAACTTCCAGATGAAAACTATAATATCCACGCTTAATTTTCCGTACTTTCCCGAATAAAACCGGAGTTTTAAGTTTTCTGGCCATTTTCTCGGTTCCATTAAAAAAATCCGTTTCCTGATGAAAAAACATCGACCAGTAGGCTGAATCAGGGTGATGAGGGGCCTGATCTGCCAGAGTGCCTACTACACGCGGTTCGTTTTTCCGGCTAATCATATCGCGGAGAATATTGTACATGGATACAGGCTTAATTCCAAACCGGGATCGAATCGAAAACATGAATTTTTCAAAAAATGAATTGGATAAAGGTTTGTAAATAACATCTGTGGGAATACCGCTGGCAGCAATGCAAAGTGAAATCCATTCCCAGTTCATCAAATGCCCCAACATAGTGAAAACAACCTTGTCCTGATCAATAAGTTGCTTGAGAACCTCGGAATTTTCTAATTTCATTCGTTGTTTTAATTCATCAGACGAGATCGTCATGGCTTTGACCGTTTCTACCATTAAGTCGGTCAGGTTTAAATAGAAATCTTTAGCGATTTTCTTGCGTTCAGCCTCTGATTTTTCAGGAAAAGCGTTGCGTAAGTTATTCATAACTACCGCTTTGCGGTAGCCAAATACATAATAGATCAAAAAGAATAATACATCCGAAAATCGGTGTAAAATTGCCAGGGGTAGATGTGAGATAACTCGGAAAAGTACCATTTACTTAAACATAAAAGAGACAACCCAACAAATATCAATACTTTATAAACACAAAAGTTTGAAAAAAATTTGACACTTGGATTTTTTTGATTTTCTTTAAAAGTGATTCAGATAAAAAAAACAGATTTCCAGGTAGTTGTAACGGAGATACAGTACTTACCATGTCTGGAATTTTGGGCTTGTTGTGATGGGATGGAAGAACTTCGATTGGAAACGAAGGAGCACTTTCAAAAACAAACCTTTCGAAATCGTTGCCAGATTTTGACGGCTCAGGGGATTGATACCTTAATAGTACCCGTGCTGGACGGACGAAGTCAGACGAAAACCTTTATTCAGGATATTCGGATTGATTATCAGCAGCCTTGGGTCAAAAGACACTGGGGAGCTATTGAGTCGGCGTATCGAAAAGCACCTTATTTTGAGTACTTTGCCGATACGTTCAGAAAGGTATACGAGCAAAAGCCTGCCTTTTTGTATGATTTGAATATAAGCCTGCTGACAATATGTCGGGAATTACTTCGTATTCAGCAAAAGGTTTCGGAGACGCACGAATATTTAAAACAATACGAATATCCTATTTTGGACATTCGAGGGCATATAGTACCAAAAAATTCGTTTATTGAACGTTCCTGCTATCGCCCGGTGTTGTATAGACAGAATTTCGGGGAACAATTTTTCCCCAATCTAAGTATTCTTGATGTATTGTTTTGTCAAGGCAACGAAGCACAGCGTATTATTAAAGCTTCCAGTAAACTTGCCGAGAATGATGCACTTCTTCAGGAATTAAAATGAATTGAACAAACCCAGCGACGTTAGCAAAACGAATTGACGGAGCACGCTAAACCTTATATATGGAAGCGAAATTTTCAAATCGTGTAAAAGAAGTCATTGCTATGAGTCGGGAGGAAGCTTTACGACTTGGGCATGACTACATCGGGACGGAGCACTTGCTGCTAGGCATGATCCGTGAAGGCGAAGGCGTTGCGGTTGCCTTACTAAAAAAATTGGGGGTTAACCTGGACGAATTGCGTACGGCAATCGAACAGGCCACCAAAGGTACGGCTACCCACAGTGTTCGTAATATGGCCAATATCCCACTGACCCGACAGTCGGAGAAGGTTCTTAAAATGACCCATTTGGAGGCCAAAGTCTTTAAAACGCAACTTATTGGCACTGAGCATGTGCTGCTTGCAATCCTGCGTGATGAAGACAATATCGCCACGCAGATTCTGCACAAGTTCAATGTGAACTATGAAATCGTGAAGGAAATGCTGGAATACCAATCAAACCCCAATGTCAACGCTGGTCCTGATACGGACGATAGCGATGAAGAAAACCGCATGTTCGGCAGTGGTTCAAGAGGTGAAGCCAACAAACCAGGTAGCGAAAAGTCCCGTACTCCTGTACTTGATAATTTTGGCCGTGACCTGACGAAACTGGCTGAGCTCGGTAAACTTGATCCGATCGTAGGACGTGAAAAAGAAATTGAGCGAGTTGCTCAAATCCTTTCCCGTCGGAAAAAGAATAACCCCATTTTGATTGGTGAACCCGGCGTTGGTAAAACCGCAATTGCGGAAGGACTTGCCCTAAGGATTGTGCAGAAGAAAGTGAGTCGGGTATTGTTTGGTAAACGAGTAGTAACGCTTGATTTGGCTTCACTGGTAGCGGGTACAAAATACCGTGGTCAGTTTGAGGAGCGAATGAAAGCGGTTATGAACGAATTAGAGAAATCACCCGAAGTGATTCTGTTCATCGATGAAATTCATACCATCGTTGGAGCAGGCGGAGCTTCCGGGTCGCTCGATGCCTCTAACATGTTCAAGCCTGCTTTGGCTCGTGGGGATATCCAATGCATCGGAGCCACTACCCTTGACGAATATCGTCAGTATATTGAGAAAGATGGAGCCTTGGCTCGTCGTTTCCAGATGGTAATGGTAGATGCCACCAGCATTGAAGAAACGATTGAGATTCTCAATAATATTAAAGATAAGTACGAAGATCACCACCACGTAAACTATACACCGGAGGCTCTTGAAGCAGCTGTGAAACTTTCTGAGCGTTATATCTCAGACCGTTTCCTGCCTGACAAAGCCATTGATGTATTGGATGAAGTAGGGGCTCGTGTACACATTAATAACATCTCTGTTCCTGAGGATATTGTGAAGCTGGAGGAAGCCGTTGAGGAAGTTAAAAAGCAGAAAAACCAGGTTGTGAAGTCTCAAAAATATGAAGAGGCTGCTCAATTACGCGACCGTGAAAAGAAACTGCTTGAACAACTCGAACGGGCAAAACAACGCTGGGAAGAAGAAACGAAAACGCGTCGGTATACTGTAACAGAAGATAACGTAGCGGAAGTAGTTGCCATGATGACGGGTATACCAGTTCGTAGCGTGTCGACTGATGAAAGTAAAAAATTACTTACTCTGGCAGAAGATCTGAAAGGAAAAGTAATCGGACAGGATTCAGCGATTCTGAAACTTTCGAAAGCAATCCAGCGGACACGCGTAGGGCTGAAAGATCCCAAAAAACCGATAGGCTCGTTTATCTTCTTAGGCCCTACTGGGGTTGGTAAGACGGAATTAGCGAAAGTGCTTGCTTCGCATCTGTTTGATAAGGATGATGCTTTAGTTCGGATTGATATGTCGGAATACATGGAGAAATTCAGCGTAAGCCGACTGGTTGGTGCTCCTCCGGGATACGTTGGATACGAAGAAGGTGGCCAGTTAACCGAGAAAATTCGTCGTAAGCCTTACTCGGTAGTATTGCTTGACGAGATCGAAAAAGCTCACCCGGATGTATTCAACATACTGTTACAGGTACTCGACGATGGTATCTTGACGGATGGTTTGGGTCGTCGGGTTGACTTCCGTAATACAATCATCATTATGACTTCAAACATTGGAGCACGTGATTTGAAAGATTTCGGAACGGGTATCGGTTTCGCTACGAAGTCTCGGGTGGATGGTCAGGATGATGCCGTGAAAAGTACGATTCAGAATGCTCTGCGTAAAGCATTTTCACCTGAATTCCTGAACCGTTTGGATGACGTAATCGTCTTCAATTCTTTGGAACGCGAACACCTGCACAAGATTATCGATCTGATGTTAGGGAAACTGTTCGCCCGAATCACAACCCTTGGATACAAAGTAGAGCTTACTGAAGCTGCGAAAGACTTCCTGGCTAAGAAAGGATACGATCCGCAGTACGGAGCTCGTCCGCTGAATCGGGCCATCCAGCGTTATCTGGAAGATCCTGTGGCAGAAGAAATCCTGAAGGGAGATCTGGCTGAAGGGGATATTCTCCTGGCTGATCACGATGGAACGAGTGAAACGCTGACCATCACAGCGAAAAAACCAGAGACCATTACCGAAGAATAATTATATTGGTTACTCTCAAAAAGAGCGGCGAAAGCCGCTCTTTTTATTTTATAGCATTTGAGAAATTTTAGAATTAAACTGTACTCGCTTGCCAGTTTTCAATTTTTAATAGTCTGAAAAAATCTTCCTCTTCAATTTCACGAACATGGCCGGGCTTAAGGCTGCCTAAGGTTAATTCTTCAATTGATATTCGAATCAGGCGGTGACACCGATGCCGCACGGCTGAGAGCATTTTCCGAACCTGCCGAAATTTTCCTTCAGTCAGCGTTATTAAAAGCCAGCTGCTTGGAATCCGGGAAACTAACTCTGATGCTCCGGGGGCTAAATCCGTAGGGCGTTCTACGCGTTGAACTTCACAAGGTTCGGTTATATAATCTACATTTCCCCGGGTTCGTATGGTGACGCCTGTGCGTAAGTGCTTAATTGTTTCGTCACTAATTTCTTTATAGACCTGAACCAGATAAGTGCGTTGATGCGGTTGCTCGCCTTGAAACAAGAGGCTTGTAACCCGTTTATTTGTCGTTAAGATTAATAATCCTTCTGAATGATTGTCTAAACGTCCGACTGGATGAATGCCTTCTGGGAAATCAATCTGTAAATCACCCAGCATACGCATTCCGGGCTCTCCTCCCTTAAATTGAGAGAGCATATCATACGGTTTGTTCAGGATGAAGTAACGATGCTGTGGCATAGCAATGCAATTGATTTGCAAAATTACCTCGAAAACGAAAAAGCATGCTACTTTGCGGCTAAATCAGTAGGATAGAACATGGCACCCGAATTACTTAAAGAGTTATTAGTTTATAAAATGCCTTATGGAAAATACAAGGATCAACTAATCTGTCACTTACCAATGTCTTATCTGGAATGGTTTGCCAGCCAGGGGTTTCCAAAAGGAAAACTGGGAGAATTACTAGCAACCATGTATGAAATTAAGCTAAATGGATTAGAGTATTTGTTAGACGGACTGAGAAGATTCAACTGATTTGTATGCGGAACAGGCTGCTAGTTATTAGTGTGATCATAGCGGGCCTTTTTTCGAGGGAAATTAAAAGTATTCCTGCTAATGTATTGGATTAATGCAACCTGGTATACGCTTGCTGGGAATTATTAGTAGGGGGGAGTATTTGAGCGAGTTTTATTCAGAATGGAAAAGAGCTAATCTACTTGGATTAGCTCTTTTCCATTCTGAAAATTTATTCAAGCACTCGCACTTTTACATAACTTCCGCCATATACGCGTTGAGTAGCTTTCTGGAAATCACTTTTCTCGGCAAAGTTGATGTTAGGCACAAATTTCTGCGGGTTAATATCGAAAAGTGGGAACATAGTGCTTTGTACCTGAATGGCAATTCGATGCCCTTTTTTAAACGTATGCATAATGTCAATTAATTCAAAGGGTACTTCTTCTACTTTTCCAGGAGTAAAGGGCGAAGGCGTTGTGCGGCTCTTACGGAATTTTCCACGCATGGCATCATGGCGAACAAGCTGATAAAAATTGCTCATCTTGGTCGTTTTCACGGTGTTCGGATTATCGGTGGCATTGTCCGGATAAATGTCAATCACTTTCACCATAAAATCTGAATCTGTTCCGGTAGTAGAGACGCGAAGGTTTACTAACAGGTTTCCGGCAATGGTAATATCTTTATCAAGCGTATCAGTCATGAAGGTCAGTACGTCATTTCGTCGGGCCGCAAATCGCTGATCTTCCACCATATAATCAGAATTCATGCCAATCGAAATGGTTTGTGTAAACGGCACCGGATGCTTTGGGTCAGAGACGTATTCATCAAACTGTTTAGAGTCAGCAGGAGTTTCGAAGGATAATTTTCCGCCTGGTACCAGATATAAGTTTTTCTCCGTGGCTTGTTTAGGGGGCCAGGTATCAAAACTTTTCCACTGATTGGTACCTGTTTCGAATACCTGTGCTTCGGGGAAATTGGCATCGCCCTGACCTTTCAGAAAATATTTGAAAAACGTTAACTCAATATTCTCGCGATAATAAATTCCTGTTTTTGAGCCGAAACTGACGTTTCCTAATACATCTCCATCGGCATTCCAGCCGCCGTGAGTCCAGGGGCCAGCCACAAGAATGTTATAAATACCAGGGTTTTGCTTTTCGATGGCAGCATACGTTTTGAAAATACCGTGTAAATCCTCGGCATCGTACCAGCCCCCCACAACCATGACAGCATGTTTAATCCCTTTCAAATGAGGCAAAATATTGCGAACCTGCCAGAACTGATCATAGTTGGGGTGCTCAAGGTTTCCTGTCCAGTAAGGATCTTTTCCGCCGTAGAACTCCGGATTCTGGGAATTTTTCAAGGGTCCTAGCTTCTGGAAAAATTCATAGCCATCCTGGGTGCCGTAAGCAAACCGCTTGCCATTGTTTACCTTAGTAGGAGTGCCATCGATACGGTTTGTGAAAAAAGGATAGAAATTGAAGTTATGTGGAAGCATAAAAGCTCCGTTGTGATAACTATCATCCCGCCATAAATCGGCCATCGGAGCTTGTGGCGAAGAAGCTACTAAGGCCGGATGACCCGCAACCGTACCTGCTGAGGCAAAAAAGCCCGGATAAGAAATGCCCCATTGGCCAACTTTACCATTGTTATTCGGAATATTTTTAATTAGCCAATCAACGGTATCAAAGGTGTCGGTGCTTTCATCGACATCCTTAGTAGAAGTTTTATGATCGATGTGTGGTGTCATTTCGGTGAATACGCCTTCGCTCATCCAGCGGCCTCGTACGTCCTGATACACGACAATGAATTTATCCTGCATAATTGCTTCCGAAGGGCCTAACCGACGAGGGAAGTTATCCGTACCATAAGGCTGGCAGGAATAAGGCGTTCGCTGCATAAGGATCGGGTAGGTATTGCTAGCCGAAGCATCTTTGGGAATATAAACAGCCGTAAACAATTTAATACCATCCCGCATTGGAATCTGGTATTCAAATTTATAGTAATTGTCCTTGATGAACGGATTTGCCGCTGGGGGTTGTGCCCAGGCAGGAATGGCCAGTAATACAATGAGAAGAATTCGGATGGTCATATTAAAAGCAAGCAAATGGTTAATGAGGAAGATACTAAAGTACGAATTAGGGTAATATTTATTCATCAAAACAATTCGAACCATTACAAAAAGAAGCCCCGTTAATGAGTATGACTGAAACTAACGGGGTATGGTAACAATTTTATTCACTATCAGATGACTATCTTTTCCCAAATTTATTCTGGCTATCGTAAGCCAGGCCTAAGCCAACGCTGGAAAGCTTGTTTTCATCAGCAATGGCAGCGTTAGGGAAAAGCTGTTTAAATTCCTGTTGTACCGCTGGCACTTCCGTTGTTCCTCCGGTTAAAATAACGAGGTCAATAACTGAAGGGTTAACACGTGCCTGTTGAAGACACTCCTTCGCTGATTGGGCAATTTTGTCAATTTCATACCGAATAGCTTCCTCAAAATGATCTCGTTTCGCAGGAATAGAAAAACCACTTTCCAGAAAATCGAAGGGCATTTCGTACGTTTCCTGAGAGGTTAAGGCAATTTTTGCCCGTTCAGCCGCCGCCAGCACGGTATGGCCCGTTTCCTGTTCCAGAACCGTTAGTAAGCGTTGATACCGAATTTTATCGTGCGATTGCCCCAATAACTGCCGGGTTTGCATAATCATTTTGGGCGTATACAGAAAGTTCACTTTGCTCCATTCCGATAGATCATGGAAAGGCTTTAAAGGAACTTCAATACGTTTATCACCAAAAGTTGTTTTGTAGCCAAGTTCAGGCATGATTTCCGACAGGCTTAAGTCTTTATCAAAATCATTTCCACCGACACGAACCCCCGTATTGGCCAGAATATCGGAACTACGATCAGTCTTGGTAATGGATTGATTTGACAGACGGATCACGGTAAAGTCAGAGGTACCACCGCCTAAGTCTACCACAATTGCCAACTTTTCACCTCTAATATTCACTTCGTGAGCAAAGGCGGCGGCAATGGGTTCAAACTGAAATTCAACGTCCTTAAAACCTACACTCTGGGCAATGGTTTTTAATTCCTCTTGAGCCTGTTGATCTGCCGCAGGATTATTGTCCTGAAAGTGTACGGGACGGCCCATAACCACCTGAGTTAATTCCTCACCAGCATAGGCATCCGTTTTCTGTTTCAGATGCCTTAGAAATAAGCTTATGATATTGGAAAAATTCATGATACGCCCATTCACCAGCGTACCCTGTTTCATAACGGAAGTTCCTAAGACTCGCTTCAGGCTTCGCATAAAACGACCTTCTTCTTTGGCTAGAAAAAGCTGTATGGCTTCCCGGCCAAAATGAACATCCTTCCGCTGAAAAAACAAGGCACTGGGAATAGTTACAGAAGCGTTTTCCACCGGAACTAGGTTAATTTTACCATGATCGGCGATGGCAACACTGGAGTTGGAGGTACCAAAATCAATTCCGCAGGAGATGGGTTTCATGGCGGGGCAGTAATAGGTGTATCAGTAAAAATCTGTTTGCTGATTATGCCAGCAAACATAAATGAAACCCGATACAATGGTATGAATTTTTAAAAAGGGCGACAAAGGTAAGAAAATACTGGAAGAAGTAAAAGCCTATGCAAAGAACATGCTCAGAAAACCAGAGTATGTTTTCCGCTATAATTTTTTAGAAAAGCCTTTAATTTTCCAGTTATTTCATGAAAATAAAAATCATGATCAGTAAATGTAATATTAGCTTTACCAAGAGTAGTTGATATATGGAATTTTTCCTGAATTCGATTTGCTATTGTAGCGTTTTTGATAATATCTATTTGCTGCTAAAGATAATCCAGATAGTATTTTCATAGATTCATCAGTAAAGAGGCTGCCAACGTTATTCTTTGGCAGCCTTTCTGTTGGTATTCTTATTCAATTATTTGTACTTCAATGGCAGAATCGTTAAATATTTTATGTGTTGCTTTAATAAAATCGCTGGCTTCTGCTTTATAAATATTAGGTACAAATTTCTGTGGATTACGGTCGAATAAGGGGAAAGCCGTGCTCTGTATCTGAATCATGATGCGGTGGCCTTTTTTGAAGGTATGTAACACATCCTGCAAACGGAAGGTAACATCCGTTTTTTGACCGGGCTTCAGTGCTTCGGGTTTTTCAAAGGAATTACGAAAACGAGCTCGCATAATTTCACTGCGTACCATTTGCTGATAGCCTCCCAAAGCCACTTTTTTATCAGTCATGTACGGATTATTTTTTTCGTTGTCGGGGTAAACGTCAATTAATTTCACGAAGAAGTCAGCATCTGAACCAGTCGTGGCAATTTTCAGCTTTGCAGTAATTTCGCCTCCCAGCGTCATATCCTGTTCCAGTACGGGCGTTTCATAGACAAGCACGTCGGTACGTCGTCCGGCAAAACGCTGATCTTCGGACATATAATTGAAAGGCGTAAAGCCCGTCATTCCCTGATAATCTTCACTGTGCGGAACGGGTTTATTAGGGTCAGAAACATATTCGCGAAAACCTGCCTTAACCGGTTTTGTCTGACTCAAATCGCCATTTTCAACCAGATAGAAGTCTACTTTCCTGGCCTGAGTCGCAGGCCATTTGTCAAATTGCTTCCACTGTTTGCTGCCCGTATCGAATAAGTAAGCTTCTGGTAGACCGGTTTTCCCGTCACCAGGGCCTTTCAGAAAATGTTTGAAGAAGGTTGTCTCAATGTTTTTCTGATAGAAAGTCGCAACACTATCACCAAAGTAAATATTAGAATGCATGGTATGACCCGTTTCCTGAGACCACCGCCCGTGACCAAAAGGACCCATTACAAGCGTGTTATAGGCTTTTGGGTTATTTTTCTCGATGGTTTTATACGAGTTGAGCGGTCCGTATAAGTCCTCTGCATCAAACCATCCTCCCACGAACATATAGTTAGAAGTAACATTTTTAAGGTGTTGCAGAATACCACGCTTTTGCCAGAACTCATCGTAGTTGGGGTGATTGACGGTTTCCTGCCAGTAAAAATTATCGGCATAATACGTATCCCCGTTTTTTAATGGACCCAGGTTCTGATAAAACTCAAAACCATCGGGCGTACCCAAATTCACCATTTTAGAAACCCACCAGTGCTTATCGGTTGGGCCTCCGGTCTGGATACCAAATAGGGGGTATGTGCTGAAGTAATGCTCTACAAAAGCTCCGTTATGGTGAAAATCATCAAAGAAAAAATCAGCGATAGGAGCCTGAGGTGAAGAAGCTTTTAACGCTGGATGATTCGACAACGAACTTGCCGTAGTATAATAACCAGGATAGGAGATGCCCCACTGACCGACGCGGCCATTGTTGTTCGGAACATTTTTCAATAACCACTCAATGGTGTCATACATATCTGAGGCTTCATCTACCTCTGTTGGTTTGGTTTTGTTCGGGATATGCGGGGTCATAGTCGTCCAGGTACCTTCACTCATGTATCGTCCGCGTACATCCTGATACACAAAAATGTACTTGTCCTTCATCAGAAAGGAATTTGGCCCTAATTTGGAAGGATACTTGTCAACGCCGTATGGTTCAACGGCGTAACAGGTACGTTGCATCAAAAAGGGGTATTGATTGGATGCCGAAGCATCTTTCGGTACATACACCGCAGTATGTAATTTGATGCCATCCCGCATGGGAATCTTAAATTCGTATTTCTGATAATTCTCTTTCACCCACGCTACTTGTGCGTATGTATTCGTAAAGGAAAAAATGAAAAAGAAGGAAAGAATAAAATGCCTCATGTGGTAAAGGAAAGATGGATGTAGTATTTGGAACTTTGAGGTACTGAAATGAGATAATTGAGTTAAGGTTTATCCCGGCAGAAATGATATGCAAATTGAATGTAAAAACGAATGACGGGAAAATTTTATAAAAAGAGAATAAAGTGAACTATATGACTAAATATTGACGAATTTAAACAATGTGATTCAGTATGGTAAGTATCTGAATAATAGTTTGTTATAAAAAATGGTTAACTCAAATGGAATGAACTATACCCCAGAAGACTATAATTCGGGTGTATTGGCTAATTTTGCGGGCCAAATCGTTTATTCTCCAGTTGTTAAGTATCAAAACGGAGAGCAAGTATTATACAATGAGCCAGGATTTTCTCCGTATAGCTGTTCAAAAGTCGGGTCGTCTCAGCGAAGACTCTCTTAATCTGTTTAAGGAATGCGGCATTAAGTTCGATTCCGGAACGGGTAAATTAAAATCGACCTCCAGTAATTTCCCGGCAGAATTTTTATTTCTCCGGGATGATGATATTCCAGGTTATGTTGCCGATGGTGTAGCGGACATTGGTATTGTAGGTGAAAATGTACAGGCCGAAACGGCACATCAGGTTGAAACGGTAAAAAAACTGGGCTTTTCAAAGTGTCGCTTATCGATTGCAATTCCACGCGGAGATAGTTATCGGGATGTTCAGGACTTGCAGGGAAAAAGTATTGCAACAAGTTATCCCATTATCCTTAACAAATTTCTGAAAGAACATAACGTAGTAGCAGATATTCACGAGATCAGCGGCTCGGTTGAAATTGCTCCTAGTATTGGGCTTGCTCATGCCGTATGTGATATTGTGTCTTCTGGTAGTACGCTGTTAGCGAATGGCCTGAAAGAAGTAGAAGTTATTTTCCGATCGGAAGCAGTAATGATTAGCCACTCGGTATTGAGTGAGGCTAAAAAAGTAATCCTCGAAAAATTATTGTTTCGGATTCAGGCAGTGCAGGCTGCTAAAAATAATAAGTACGTTGTGCTTAATGCTCCGAACGAGAAACTTGAGGAAATCGTTGCTTTGTTACCCGGTATGAAATCTCCAACAATTGTGCCCTTAGGTACCGAAGGGTGGTCAGCCGTTCATTCGGTATTGAGCGAGGAAGATTTTTGGGATAAAATTGATGCCCTTCGGAATATTGGTGCCGAAGGCATTCTGGTAGTACCTATTGAAAAGATGGTGTATTAAGATTAGGAAGGAGGCTTCAGGTTTGAACCAGTTTTCAGATGTCAAGCTTGAAACCAGCAATGCACTTGAAACAGCACGTGTAATATGCAGTTGATTAAATATCCCAAGCCTGAAAACTGGGGAGCAATATTAGCCCGGCCAGTTCAGCAAATGGCCGAAATAGAGCAGCGAGTGATTCCTATTCTCGAGGCAGTACGTCAAAAAGGCGATGAAGCCATTCGGGAGTTTGCTCAGCAATTTGACAATACAGCATTAACTCGTCTGGATGTTCCGTTTGAGTCAGTTGAAATAGCCGAACGTCAGCTTTCAGCCGAACTGAAAGAAGCCATCAGGCAGGCATATGCCAATATTGTAACTTTTCACGCTGCCCAGCGGCAGCCTATTCAGAAAATCGAGACCATGCCGGGTGTACAATGCTGGCGGAAATCAGTCGGTATTGAAAAAGTAGGAATTTATATTCCCGGTGGAACTGCTCCGTTGTTTAGCACCGTACTGATGCTGGGTGTACCGGCTCAACTGGCAGGTTGCAAAGAAATTGTATTGTGTTCACCCAGTCAGCACCCGGCTATTTTGTATGCTGCCAAATTGGTTGGTGTAACGAAGTTATACAAGATAGGAGGGGCCCAGGCCATTGCGGCAATGGCTTATGGTACAGAAAGCGTTCCTCAGGTGTATAAAATATTTGGGCCTGGTAATCAGTATGTAACGGCGGCTAAAATGCTGGTATCAAAAGAAGGCGTAGCCATCGATATGCCTGCTGGCCCAAGTGAAGTTGCCGTATGGGCAGACGAAACGGCTAACCCAGCTTTTATAGCCGCTGATTTACTTTCACAGGCCGAACATGGTAGAGATAGTCAGGTATTACTGGTGTCTACTTCGGAGGAAGTATTAACGAATGCAATGGCCGAAGTAAAGCGGCAGGTTAAAGAACTACCTCGTGAAGAATACGCCACCAAGGCTCTTGAACATTCCAAGGCGATTCTGGTAGAAGATGCCGATACGGCTATTACGTTGTTAAACGAATACGCTGCCGAGCACCTTATCCTTTCGCTTGATAAGGCTGAAAGCTGGGTGGATCAGGTAACGAATGCGGGTTCCATCTTCTTGGGGCATTATACCCCTGAGTCAGCAGGTGATTATGCTTCCGGAACAAACCATACCTTGCCTACCAATGGTTACGCCCGGGCTTACTCGGGAGTTTCGCTGGATAGCTTTGTGAAGAAGATTACGGTTCAGTCCATTTCTCCGGAAGGATTAAAAGAAATAGGTTCAACCATTATGGCAATGGCCGCAGCCGAATCATTGGATGCTCACCGGCGGGCTGTTGAAATTCGATTGAGTACCTTATCTGATTAAATTTGTACGACTCAGCATGAGTCGATTGTGAAAAGCGACTCAGCAGAGTCTACAGAAGAGATGTTTCAGTTAGAGAAATTAATTCGCCCCCACTTATTATCCTTAACGCCTTATTCTTCCGCTCGTGACGAGTACAGTGGAAAAGAAGGCATTTTTCTGGATGCAAACGAAAACCCACTGGGGTCGGCCACGCCTGATAACTTCAACCGTTATCCTGATCCTTATCAATGGGCAGTAAAGGAAAAACTCGCTCCGATTAAAGGCGTTCGCAAGAGCCAGATTATGCTCGGAAATGGTTCGGATGAACCAATCGACTTGCTGGTACGGGCATTCTGCGAACCTAAAAAAGATCATATTCTGATTTTGCCTCCGACCTACGGAATGTATGAAGTGTCAGCAACTATTCAGAATGTAGGAAGTAAGAAAGTACCATTAACGGCTGATTTTCAGATTGACGTAGATAAGGTCATTGCCTCAGTAGATGCTCATACTAAACTGATCTGGCTTTGTTCGCCCAATAACCCGTCGGGGAATGTATTGAACCGGACTGATATTATTCAGATCATTGAGTCGGTTTCGTGTCTGGTGATAGTGGATGAAGCCTACATTGATTTTGCTCCTGAAACTACTTTATTGACGGAGTTAGATCAGTACCCGAATCTGGTGGTACTTCAAACGTTTTCGAAGGCCTGGGGATTAGCTGGTTTACGAGTAGGCATGTGTTTTGCCAGTGAGCCCATTATTGCGTTACTCAACAAAATCAAATCACCTTATAACATTAGCAGTATCACACAGAAATTGCTGGCGGAAGCTTTGGATAACGTGATTCAGAAAGACGAAATGGTGCAGGAAATCCTAAGGAATCGGGAGCGTTTGAAAGAGCGTTTAACCGAACTTGCGATTGTTGAAACCATTCACCCGTCAGATTCCAACCAATTGCTGGTTAAGTTCCAGGATTCTGCCGCAGTATTTGCGTATTTACTGGATAATAAAGTGATTGTCCGGGATCGTTCCAAAGTCATGCATTGCAATAATTGTCTTCGTATTTCCGTAGGAACCGAGGCAGAAGACAACGAATTATTTAACTTGCTGGAACAGTTTACCAGGCAATTAGTACCAGAATCATAATACTAAGTTAAGATTTGAAACAGTTATAGTTAATTCCGCCTCTGATTGTTTGAATTATTCACCCATTAATTAAAACATATTGCCATGAAATTCAATACCTTTCTAGTACTCTTTATTGGTTTTTTGATTTCCCAGTCGGCTTATTCACAAGTGAAAAAATATGCCGTTGGCTTTCGGGTAGGCGAGCCTCTGGGGCTTAATGCACGTGTGTATACCAAAGAAAACCGGGGCTTCGATGTAAATTTTGGAACCTATGGAATGCTATGGGGGCGGGATCGTAAATATGGCTCACATGGTCATTTTGAAAACTCAGGCTGGGCTCTGAATGTCAATTACTTGTTTTTCACCGGTAAAGAAGATCGGCGTTTCCAGGCATATTATGGCTTTGGTGGACAATTAACAGGACGAAAAAGCTATCCTGAACGGCTGGCTTCCATTCATGGTTATGAGAATAAAACCGGCCTTGGCGGAAGTGGCCTGGCGGGGCTTGAGTATTTTCTGAAAGACTCCCCCCTTTCCATTTTTTTAGATGCTGGTTTATACCTGGAAATAATTCCTGTTCCCGTATTTATGCATTTTCAGGGTGGTATCGGAACCCGTTTTAATTTTTAGTATATTGAGGTGATCATAACAACTTTTAAATAGTTTAGTAAAGCCGAAAAATACTTCTAAGACGCTTCAGAAGTAGGTTCGAAATCGGGCCTACTTTTTTCATATTCAGCTATGTTTACTATTTATGCAGCTTCGGCGGGGTCAGGGAAAACATTCATCTTATCAAAGCAATTCCTGAAACTAGCCCTTTCTAATCACTGGAATGAAGAAAAGAACGCTCTTGAATTCAATCCATACTATTACCGCCATATTCTGGCAGTAACGTTTACCAATGATGCCGCTCATGAAATGAAAGAGCGGATTATGGAAACGCTGGAAGGGATTAGTAAATACCCCGATCTTGCCGAAGATAGGCTTAAGAAAATTGACTCTTACCGGGAAATTATCCTGAAGGAACTCGCCGGGGAAGGGGTTGTATTAACCGAAGATGAGCTGAAAAGACGGGCCAGAGATACCTTTCATGTGCTTCTTCATCACTACTCTGACTTTACCGTTTCGACTATTGATAGCTTTACTCAACGTGTAGTAGCGGCTTTTACAGAGGAGTTGGGCATTCCTTATAATTTTGAAGTTAGTCTGGACACGCCCATCTTAATTGCGGCGGCGGTTGAACAACTCCTGGCCAAGGTCGGACAAGCAGAATTTGAACAACTCACTGCTGTATTGGAAGAGTTGGTTGGTGACCTGGCTGATAAAGGTAAGAGCTGGAACAGATTAGACGAAGAAGTAGCTAAAGTAGGAAACAAGCTGCTGGAAGATAAACACCGGGAGGCCCTGATCAAGCTAAGTGAACTTGTCCCGTCTGATTTTATGGAAATTCAGAGGCGAATTCGACAATATCTACAAACGCAGGAAACAGAATATGCCCGGCTGGCTCAGGTAGCTATGGATCTGATTACCCAAAAAACCGACCTGAGTATCAATGACTTTCTGTACGGAAGCAGTGGAGCCGCTGGCTATATGCAGAAAGTAAGTGAAGGCCTTAAGCGATTTGAAGAGGATATTCCAAATCGACTGCTGCAGACTGCCCAACTGGAGCTGGACTGGCTGAAGAAAAATCCACCGGCACCACTTAAGGCTCAGTTTGGCCTGATTCAGGCTGAACTGGAGAGTATAGCCCGCGAAATGATTCAGTTTCACGATACCCGGCTTCCTAAATTCGTTCTTTATCAGGAGCTTGACAAACAGCTACACAAACTGGCCTTGCTAAAGCAATTGTCAGAAGAAGTACGGGCCATTGAAGATCATTCCGGGCAGATTCATATTTCGCGTTTTAATCAGTCCATCCTGAAAATTGTATTGGAGGAACCAATTCCTTTTCTGTATGAGCGGCTGGGTGAAAAGTACAAACACATTCTTATTGACGAGTTTCAGGATACCTCACAAGTTCAGTGGCTGAACTTTATGCCGTTGATTGATAATAGTTTAGCCGCTGATGAGTTTAATATGGTGGTGGGGGATGCCAAACAAAGTATTTACCGCTTTCGCGGGGGAGAAATGGAACAATTGGTGCATCTCTACCAGAAGGATATGCCCGCCATGTTGAATGCTTTGGGAGAGGCCAACTGGAATGTGCTGGATCGGATCCAGGGTTTTAGCAGTCACATACAGCCTGCTCAGTTAGATTTTAATTGGCGGAGCCGTAAAGAAATTGTTGATTTTAATAATGATTTTCTGGAGAAAATTCTGGCTAGTCAAGTAGATTTATCCTGGGAGGTAACCCAGCGAATTTATGAAACCTTTCGCCAGAAAAGTCCTGATAGTCAGTCGTGTGGTGGGCATGTTCAGGTTGATTTTTTAATTCGTAAGAAAGAAGATACCGACGACCTGACGCCTGAATTTATCTGGCAGCAAATTGAAACCTGTTTAGCTGAAGGATATACGTATAAAGATATTGCCATTCTGTGTCGTAAAAATAAACATGCTCGTTTATTAGCCGATTTTCTCCGTACGGAAAAGAAAATAGATATTATTTCGGCAGATTCGTTATTGTTAAGTTCCTCTCAGTCAATTGGTTTGCTTATTGCCCTTTTACAAGTACTTGAATCACCCGATCAGGCTCTGTTTAAGTATGAAGCAGCCTACCTGTTCTGCAAAGAAGTCTTGGGAACCATTCCCGAAGGACAAAATAGTACGCGGATACGGGCTATGGTTGAATCACCCGATCTGTATGCTTTCTGGGAATGGGTGAACGAAAATTTGAAAAGTAAGCGGAAAGAAGAAAAAGCCCTTGATGCCTTTTTGCTGCGTCGCTCTGGTTTGTATGAATTATGTGAAGAGTTAATGCAGGAATTTGGAATGTTTGAATGGCAGGATGAGCTTCCTTACCTGTTCCGTTTTCTGGATTTTGTGCAGGATTTTAGTCTTCGTCAGAGTGGCCATTTGTCTGATTTTCTACAGGTTTGGGAGCAACAGAAAAACAAGTTATGTGTAAATACTCCGAAAGGGAAAAATGCGGTTACGATTCAATCCATCCATAAATCCAAAGGACTGGATTATACCGTTGTATTGTTACCGTACGCCAACTGGAGTTATAAACCTGGGTTCAATGATGAAATATGGGGTGAACTGGGTGAACTACCCGATTCAGATGAATTAAGGTTCAGGGAAGAAGATGAAATAAGCCGACGCTTACGGATTGCTCCATTTTCCATGGTAAAGAATTTGTCTAAAACCATCCTGAAGGAAAAGTACGAACGGGAAGTGGAACAAACCTTTCTCGATAACCTGAATCTCCTCTATGTGGCATTAACACGTTCGGTTGAACGACTCTATGTATCAATGGAATTGACGTATTCAGCGAAAGGTGAATTAAAAGGATATCAGGATACGGTAGGGAAGTTCTTTGTTGATTATCTGGAACCAGTTCGTCAGGATGGAGCCAATATTATTAAACAGGGCCTGAGTTCAGGCTCTAAGAAAAAATCGGGTGAATCGGCTCAGTCCCTGATTCTGGAAGAAATAGTAAGCGTTAATCGGATGGATCATCTTCGGCTGCGTCGTCAGACCGAACGCATTACCGAACTGGATTCTTTCCAGACTCAAAAAGACTGGCGTTTGAAAGCTAAAGCAGTTTTGAGGGAAATCCGTACTCCCGACGACGTTCCTGCCGTAATTGCCCGCATGCAACAGCGTGGCTTGCTTGACGACGAGCAAAAGGCTAAAATGGTGGCCTGTATTAACCAGATTTTGAAGCAGAAGGTGATGAAGCCTTACTTTGAATTGCCCGCTGAATTTCTGTTTGAAAAGGAAATTATCATGCCTAATGGCAGTACGATTCGGCCAGATCGAGTAATTATTCGGCCTAATCAGCAATTGGCTATTTTGGAATATAAAATTGGTAACCCAGCTGATAGTCACCAGAAGGAAATGAAAAAGTATGCCAGTATTTATAGAAAAATGGGGTATAAAGATGTCGAATGCTGGCTGGTGTATCTGGATTCTGGCGAAGTTGTTTCAATAAACTAATTCTTACATTATAGGCGTTCGTGACGTTTCCAGGTATGAGTAAAGCAGTTTCATTTATTACTAGTGAATTATCACTTTCTGCCCGCCCGGTAGAGCAAACCATTCAGCTATTAGAAGAAGGCGGAACAGTACCTTTTATTGCCCGTTATCGGAAAGAAGCAACGGGAAGCCTGGATGAAGTCCAGATTCAGGCTATTAAAGACCAGTATGAAAAGTTTAAAGAGGTTGAGAAACGCCGGGAAAGTATTTTAAGCACCATTCAGGAACAGGGCAAGCTAACGGCTGAATTGAAAAAACAGCTGGAGACCGCCACAACGCTTACGCAGCTTGAGGATTTGTATTTGCCCTATCGGCCCAAACGGAAAACCAAAGCGTCGGTTGCCATTGAACGTGGTTTGGAGCCTTTGGCTAAACTTCTTTTTGAACAACGAGACCGTGATCTGGATGCAAAAGCTCAGAAATACCTGACAGACGATGTTCCTACGTTAGAGGCAGCCTGGCAGGGAGCTCGTGATATCGTGGCTGAATGGATTTCTGAACATACGGATGCTCGAAATGCCATTCGAAAAATCTTTGAACGTGAGGCAATTATCTATTCAAAACTCAAAAAAAATAAAGAATCGGAGGGAGTTAAATATCGGGATTATTTTGACTTTTCGGAGGAGCTTCGCAAAATCCCATCTCACCGGTTATTAGCCATTCGAAGAGGTGAGGAGGAGGGGATTCTTTCCATAAGTATTTCGCCCGATGAAGATAATGCTCTGGAGCGTCTGGATCGTCTGTTCCTACGAGGTGCTACGGAGGCAAAAACTCATATGGAAGATGCCATTACAGATGCTTACAAACGACTAATCAAACCCAGTATTGAAAACGAATTTGCAAAATTATCCAAAGAAAAGGCCGATTCAGAGGCCATCAGTATTTTTATTGGGAACCTTCGGCAACTGCTCTTATCCTCTCCACTCGGACAGAAACGGGTGATGGCCATTGACCCTGGTTATAGAACGGGTTGTAAAACCGTTGCCCTCGATGCTCAGGGGAACTTATTAGCCGATACGGTTATCTATCCGTTCGACAAAAAAGTAGAGACAGAAAAAAAAGTACGTGACTTACTGAGTCAGTTTAAAATTGAAGCTATTGCGGTAGGTAATGGAACGGCAGGCCGGGAAACCGAGGATTTTCTGAATAACCTGGAACTGGATGTGCCGATTTTTATGGTATCTGAGCAAGGAGCTTCTATTTATTCGGCTTCTGAAGTAGCTCGTGAAGAATTTCCGGAAAAAGACATAACTGTTCGCGGGGCAGTTTCCATTGGTCGTCGGTTGATGGATCCTCTGGCTGAATTGGTGAAGATCGATCCCAAATCGATTGGTGTGGGACAATATCAACATGATGTTGACCAGGGCTCACTAAAGAAAAGCCTGGACATTGTCGTAGAAAGTTGTGTGAATGCGGTAGGGGTTAATCTCAATACAGCCAGCAAACACTTACTAAGTTATGTATCTGGACTTGGGCCTGCACTTGCTCAGAATATTGTTACGTACCGTCGGGAAAATGGCCCATTTCGTTCCCGAAAAGAATTACTAAAGGTGGCTCGTTTGGGGAATAAAGCATTCGAACAGTCGGCGGGTTTCCTTCGCATTACAGATGCCAGTAATCCGCTGGACAATTCGGCAGTTCACCCGGAAAGCTATCCGGTGGTAGAGCAAATGGCTAAAGATCTGGGTATTTCACTCAAAAGCCTGATTGAGCAACCCGCCGAACGTAAGAAAATCCAGCTCTCTAAATATGTAACTGCCCAAACGGGTTTACCTACTTTACAGGATATTCTGAATGAACTGGAAAAACCAGGTCGAGATCCACGGGAACCCTTGACTAGCTTTCAGTTTGATGCTTCTGTTCGTAAGCCAGAAGATTTACGTGAGGGAATGATTCTTCCGGGTATTGTAACGAACATTACTGCCTTTGGGGCTTTTGTTGATATTGGGGTAAAGCAGGACGGGTTAGTACACGTATCACAACTGGCCAATCGTTTCGTACGCGATCCGAACGAAGTCGTACGTTTGCATCAGGCCGTGCAGGTGAAAGTAGTAGAGGTGGACTTATCCAGAAAACGTATTGCTTTAAGCATGAAATTCTAGAGCGTTTACAATTTTTGATTTTCAGTTTTCATTTAAGAATCCGGAAGTATTTATTCCAGATGATACGTTAAGTCAGAACCTGATAAGAAAATCGGTGAGTCATCCAAAACTGAAAATCAAAAAGTACAGTCAAGGCTTGAAATAATTGTATAGAGCCGTCGGATTATCTTGACAATGCTTTACCGAAAACTGACAATTGAAAACTAAAATATTTGTCGTTTTTAAAACGTTTTTTATACCTTCAACACGTATACAACCCTTTTTATAATAAGTGATTGGTGAGTAAATGGTTTTTAATGATCTGATAATCAGTTGTAATTAAAGACACCGCTAACACATTACTTAAACTTCGGCTTATGAGTAATCGGATCTTTCCGCTCCTTTGTACGCTGACTATTTTACTTAGTTCCTGCGAATTATTTCGGACTCCAACCCGTACAAAACCAGTTACTCGTACAGTAGCGTCACGCACTCGCACACCGGCTCGCGGTACGCCGCATACCGGGAACACGGCACAGTCGTATGCCATGACGAAAAAGGCTGCTTATAATCCAAAGGCAGTCCGGTATAGTAATCAAACCGTGAATGATCTAATTAACACAGCCCGTAGTTATGGCGGAACCAATTACCACACCGGAGGGGGAACTAGTGTGGGACTAGACTGTTCGGGTCTGGTGCAGGTAAGTTTCAGGCAAATTGGCGTTAAAATGCCACGGACAGCTGCTGAGCAGTCTACAGTCGGCGAAAGCATTTCCATGCGTCAGCTTCGTCCGGGTGACCTGGTTTTTTTCAATACCGATTTTAAGGGTACAGGAAGCTCACGAATCAACCATACTGGAATTATAACCTCTGTTCGCAATGATCAGGATATTATGTTTATTCACGCGTCCAGCAGTCGGGGTGTTATTGAAGACAACCTCTTTAATGATTTCTGGCAACGAGGCTTTATCAAAGCCACCCGTATACTGATCTTAGA
>JASGGE010000050.1:0-24350 GCA_047605205.1 Siphonobacter sp. | reverse complement strand
ATTGATCCTATTTTTTCTACAAAAAAGTTCTATCTATCTTTAGTTAACACCCTCAGTATTACATATTCTTTGTAAGCTTGTACAGTTTGGTAAACTTTTCGTAGAGTTTCTCGTAAAATTGATGCTTTTCAGAACATGGGGTAAAGCTTTGCTTAATAGCAAGCCCTTTCATTTTTTCTCCGTGATCCTGAATAATTCCTTCGGCTTTTAAGGCCATCAGGGCGGCTCCCCAGGCTCCTGCTTCTACTGTTTCGGGCAGACGCACGGGCTTACCACAAATATCAGCTAATAGCTGCACCCAGAAAGGGCTTTTGGCAAACCCACCTGACGCATAAATTTCAAAAATATCCTCGCGTTCTTCCAGAATTTTCACCACCGAATACATGTGCATGCAAATGCTTTCTAACACCGCCCGGCTAAAGTCTTTGGCAGTATGCCGTAACGTTATGCCAAAAAAGCACCCTTTTGCATTCGCATTCCAGAGAGGGGCACGCTCACCCAACAAATAGGGAAGGCAAATCAGACCATTTGAACCCGCGGGAACACTTGCAGCTAATTCGCTCAACTGGGCCTCATTTTGATCCGGGAAAAATTGTTCGCATAACCACTGAAAAACAACCCCTCCGGAATTGGTTCCTCCGCCAATAATGTAGGTTTCCTCATCCAGCAAATAACAGAATGTCCGCATTTTTTCATCCAGAATGGGGCGTTTTGAACTAATCCGAACCGCTCCACTCGTACCTATCGTCACCGCAAGCCGACCTTTTATTACAGCACCTGTGCCAAGATTAGCCAGGCACCCATCTGATGCACCAATCACTAACTGGCATATTTCCTGCTTTAAAATAATATTCGCTTTCCAGGAAAAAGTGTGATAAGGTGAAACCGGCTTTGATAGTTTTTCTGCTTTAATTTTTGCCGTGCTCAAAGCTACCTGATTCCAGGTTAGAGCACGCAGATCAAACATACCCGTAGCAGAAGCCAGGGAATAGTCAATTACCCATTCTCCGGTCAGTTTAAACCAGATGTATTCTTTAATACCGACAAACTTGTACGCTCTGGCAACTAGTTCAGGCTGGTGTTTCCTCAACCACATCAGCTTACAAATTGGAGCCATCGGATGTAATGGCGTACCGCAAGCTTTGTAAATTTTCTTTCCGGTAGGACTCTTCAGTAGTTTTTCCGATTCTGCTTTGGCTCGGTTATCCGCCCAAATTATCAAATTTGAGATCGGATTCCCTTGCTCGTCAACCGCCATAATACTGTGCATTGCGGCACTGAATGAAATAGATCGAAATGTTGCTTCCGGCAATTTCTCAGCCAAACTTTGTAAGCTGCCAGTAACAGCGTGCCAAATATCATCGGGATGCTGTTCACTGAAATCGGGCTCTGGATGCTGCATCTCGTAGGAAAGACTATGCTGAGCCTGCACCTTACCCGTATCGTCAAAAGCAACCGCTTTCGTGTTGGTAGTGCCAATATCTATACCAATCCAATAATCAGATTTCAAAACAGTAGTACTTAATGGATAATCCTGTTTAAAGCAATATTGCTGCAAATGTTAAGCGTGGTTTTCTAATTCGAAACACTTCCTAACATTCTTTTTTCTTTGTTTATCTAATTAATATGTTCCACTCCTCAGGTAGATATTAAAATTCGGTTTGTTCATAGAATTGTTTCAGGGTTAACTCCATTTTAATGCTCTTGATTAATACCAATTCTGCATCTTTGTTGTTTTTTTTAAAGAAAAACTATGCCTTATCCAGCATCAGAGTTGATATTAAATCCCGATGGGAGTATTTATCATTTGCGTTTATTACCCGAAGATATAGCCGACACCGTAATAGTAGTGGGTGATCCGGACCGGGTGAATATGATTTCACGGCATTTTGACCGGGTCGATATACAAAAACAGCATCGTGAATTTGTTACTCATACCGGTTCAATCGGGTCAAAACGTATTACGGTTGTTTCTACGGGTATTGGCTCAGATAACGTAGAAATTGTAATGACTGAACTAGATGCCACCCGGAACATTGACCTTCAGAAACGGGAACCCACTGCCTCACATCATTCCCTGAATATCATTCGAATCGGTACGTCAGGAAGTTTGCAAGATGATATTCCCGTGGGCTCAGTGGTAGTGTCAAAAGCCGGGGTTGGCCTGGATGGCTTATTGGATTTTTACAATACAGATGAAGCTAACTGGGCTCCTGAATTTTGCGTTAACCTGAAAAACCTGCTAAATCTACGATTACAGCCTTATCTGGCAGAAGCGTCCTCTCGTTTATTTAATTCCTTTTCACAACGGGAGCTTGGTGCTCATACGGGCGTAACGCTAACCTGCCCGGGGTTCTACGCTCCTCAGGGGCGAGCCTTACGCCTTACACCTAAGGTACCTGATTCGATTCAGCAACTGCACCAATTCAACTGGAACGGTACCCGAATTACCAACTTCGAAATGGAAACAGCTGCCTATTACCTGTTCGGCAAATTGCTAGGCCATGAAATGCTTTCGCTCAATGCCATTGTGGCGAATCGTGTGAATGGTGAGTTTGCTCCAGCCCCTGAAAAAATTGTAGAGCGACTAATTCAGGATACTCTGCAATGGATTCTCACTTTATGAATACCTGATCTCGGCTCCTGAACGGGTTATCTCCAGTTGTTATGTCTTTAATACGATACACGACATAAACGACGAGTCGTCCTCTTTATAGTCGTCAACTCTAAATACAAAAGAGCTTTATTATTTTTATATAGTCTAAATAAATATAAATTTGTAGTGGAAACGATATATCCTTTCTTTTTTACGTATGAAGGCTTTTCTACAGAATCTGGCCAAACACCAGAAACGCTGGTTTGCCAAGTGGCACCTGTATCTAGGCATTGGAGCAGGCTTAATTGTTTCTATTATTGGGCTGACCGGGAGCATTCTCGTCTTTCAGGATGAGATTGATGAAGCTTTAAATCCTGATCTGTTTGTGGTTTTAAGACAGCAACGGAAACTTCCCTTCGACGAAATCATACCCATTTTGCAGCACAAGTACCCAAAGCTTAAGGTCAATTACCTGTATAATGAATTTGATACTCGTACGTATGTTTTATATGATCCTGATACCAAAGACCAGACCTTTATCAATCCTTATACCGCAGAAATAACGGGTAAGCGTCTTCACACTAGCTCGTTCATTGGTTTTGTTACTGAATTACACCGAACCCTGCTAATTCCAGTAATTGGCCAATACATTGTTGGTCTTTCAGCCTTAATTTTATTAATTCTTACTATTAGTGGGTTACGCCTCTGGATTCCGAAGAAATGGAAACACTTCAAAGCAAACCTTACCGTTAACTTCAAGGCAAACTTTAAACGTCAGAATTATGACTGGCATAATGTACTCGGATTTTATTCGGCCCCGGTCGTGAGCCTGCTTTCATTAACTGGCTTTTGTATCACTTTCTCAGCACTGGTCATTCCAATGCTTTTTATACTGAGCTTTCAGCCCCCTAAAAACATAGCTCAGTTACTTGGCCCTAAATCAGCCTATCATACGGGTGCTCAACCATTACCCCTAAAACGCATTATGGATGTTGCCCATCAAACCTTTCCTAACGCTAGTGTAAGGGGCTTCAGATTACCGGCAGATTCGCTCGGTACCTTTAGCCTGGATTTAGTTAGTGAAGGTACGTCAAAGACTGGCCAACGTGATTTGTTGCTTATTGATCAGTACACCGGCAAAGTAATGCTGAACAGTGAAACACAGCTTCCTAATATTGGAAAAGCGTATTTAAGCTGGCTTACTCCTATTCACTTTGGGACATTCGGCGGCCGGGCCACTCAGATTCTGGCGTTGTTAGGCTCATTAATGCCTTCAATTCTATTTGTAACGGGGTTTATTATCTGGTTTCCTCGCTGGAAAAAAGGAAAATCACGGCCACAATCCATTCGTCGTAAACAAAAACTAGCCGAGGAAAACTAATCATGACTCCTTCTACTACAGCCTGGACTTATTTTCAAAAAAATGTGCGAAAAGGCTTCGGGTATGCCCTCTGGTTTGTTATCCTGGGCGGATTATCAGGAGCACTGTATGGCTTGCTAGCCGGTATTCTGATTCAACCAGCAGTGTTTACCATTCTATTTTGCGGTACTCTGGCTGTCCTTAATTTCATTGTAGCACTGGTAATCTTTTTAATTGGGTTATGTATCGCCATCTTCCGAAAAATCAGCCCTTCCATCATTCGTTATTTTGCTCTCTCGCTGAGTTTTGCTCTAACTTATCTAAGCATTTATGGATTACTTTATATCACTGGCATTCAGGTTTTCTAAACGTATTCCAGTTATCACCCAAAAATAGGCAGGTAAAAACGTAGCTCTTTCATTACACTGATACCAGAAAAAAAGACTTTGAAACGTGTACATAAAATTTTCAAAAAATTATTAACCTACTATTTCTATAGACAATATAAAGTTATATCTTTGTAACGCTACTTCAGGCTACGTGGTCGAGTGGTGAGGCAGAGGCCTGCAAAGCCTCCGACGCGGGTTCAAGTCCCGCCGTAGCCACTTCTAAACAAACTGTATTACCCAAATAGTAAGGATATGTTTTACGAAATTGAAGACGAACTTGGTACTGTAAAAGCCTTAAGGCTTAAGCCATTCACTACAAAACGTCCTGAGCGAGTAAAGCCTATACAAGGTATTCAGTCAGCCCCATTTTTTTCGTTGAAGGCCTCTTCGAGCGTGTGGAACTCGCGGTTTGCCGAACGGTTTACCAATCTAAATGAAGTATCATTACCTCAACTCATTCAGGACCGGCCACTAGTATTAAGTTTCTATTGCCCTTGCTGGAATGCGTATGCTGCCAAGCACTTACAGTTTCTGCAACAGACCTATCAGAATATTCGAGGATTGGGGGCTGACTTACTCGTGTTATCAAACGAGCCAGCTCCTTTATTGCAGCAGTTAGTTAATCAGCACGATTTTGATTTCAACCTGGCCTATGACTGGCATAACCAGATTGCCCGCAGCTTTGGAGTCTATTCAGATACTCATCCGCTCTGGGAACGCGTATCGGGGATTTCGGACGATGCCTACATTCCCGCCATTTACGTCATTTCTCGCCAGCGTCAGCTTGTATTTGATTTTGTTGATGAAAATCTTGCGTTAACCTGCGACTCCCGTAGCCTGCTATCAGCAATTTATCTGAATCGATAGAATTTTTATTTCCTTAACCAAAGCCAATATTTCCAACCTTCAATTCCTAAAAACCTTAAACGGTTGAGTAAGTGTGTATGCAATCAAGGTCGAAAACGCCACTGGATCTTCCGGGGGCGTTTTTAGTAGATCAAAACACCAACCCATTATATCTTCTGCCTTTCTCTTTAACTTACTTTTATATTTCAATTAAACTTCCGGGTAAGCCATTTATCTGCTTTTCGCCAAGCGAAAGCTTCCTGGTTTTGAATACTAATCCATCATTCATAAACAAATTCTCTTTAAAATCTGCCCTTGTTTTCTGTCGAAGAAATTATCTCGGGGTTAAAACGTTAACACTTGTATGCGACATGCAAAACGATGTCTGGCTCTATGAAGAAAGTATTACTTGGCCTGTTTATTTTTTGGGTAAGTGCCTGTTCCTCTCATTCAGAGGTATCCCCAACGGCCTTATTTGAAGTCCCCTCCCATTTCCCTGATCCTGTTTACCCCATCGCCCAAAACCCGGTTACCGAAGCTGGGTTTACTCTTGGCAAACAACTTTTTTATGATGGTATTCTATCACGTGACAGTACCATTGCCTGTGGTGAATGCCACCGGCAATATTATTCGTTTACACATCATTTACACGATTTAAGCCACGGCATTGAAGGTCGTATCGGATTACGTAACTCACTGACTCTTCAGAACTTAGCCTGGGAAAAAGTATTCATGTGGGACGGAGCCACCGACTCCCTCGATAAACAGCCGCTTATTCCAATTCAGCATCCGGACGAAATGGACGATACCATTGAAAACGTTCTACGAAAATTAAAAGCCTCCTCTACCTATCCTGCATTGTTTAAGGCCGCTTATGGAACGGATGAAATCACATCAGACCGGTTAACGCACGCCTTGGTTCAGTTTATGCTTACGTTGATTTCTGCAAACTCTAAATACGACAACTATCTGAATGGTAAAACTACGCTCACTGCGGATGAATCAGCGGGAATGGCCCTTTTTGAATCAAAGGGTTGCTCGAATTGCCACGCTGGTGTACTCTTTACAGATGGCAGTTTTCGTAACAATGGGCTTTCAAAATATGAGCGAACCAAAATAGTGTATGTTAATGAGGTTCCTACTTTACAAGTGGTAATAGATTATGGCCGTTACTTTATTACAAATGTAGAAACCGATCGCTACAAATTTAAAGTACCTACCCTTCGGAACATCGCCATGAGTTTGCCCTATATGCACGATGGCCGTTTTACGACCTTGCAGGAAGTTCTTGATTATTATGCATCGGGTGTTCAGGATACTCAAAACCTCGACCCCTTATTAAAAAATGGATCTACTCTTGGAATACCCATGACTTCGGACGAAAAAACGAAGATTATTGCCTTCCTGAATACTCTGACGGATACCGACTTTCTATCTGACAAACGCTTCGCTGAACCTGATGGCTTTCCGGTTCGCTAACCAGCTAAACTTATGTACGTTAGACTTCCCTTACTCCTATCCTTTCTAATTGCCGTTGGATTCGCCTGTACCAAAGACAATTCTGACCCTACCCATTCAAATACGGTAACGCTTCAATTCAGTAATAAAGCAGGTTCTGAACCCCTGGTAACGGGTACTTCTTACCCAACTACTACTGGTGAAACATTCAGTGTCAGCCTCCTTAACTACTACATTAGTAACGTAAAACTGATCAAAGAAGATGGTAGTCAGGTAAGTTTTCCAGACGATTATTTCCTGGTCATGCAAACCGATACATCTACCCAACACCCCATACTTACCTCGGTCCCCGCTGGTGATTATACGTCTGTTTCATTTGTAGTTGGGGTGGATAGTGCTAAAAGTGTAACGACCATCGACCAGCGGACTGGCGTGCTAGATCCGGCCAAGACAGGTAACGAAAGTATGTATTGGGAATGGAATTCGGGGTATGTCTTTGTTCGGTTTGAGGGACTTTCGCCAGCTGCCCCCCTCAACTCAGCTGGTAATACCAAGTTTGAATACCACATTGGCGGTTATGGCGGACGAACCGCCGTAACCGCCAATAATCTTCGCACGATCACCCTACCCTTGCCTCAAAAAATCACCGTTAATGAAGAAACAGCACCGCGTATTTCCATTACAGCAGACTTACAAAAACTATTTAACAGCACCTCTCAAATCAAGATAAGTACTACGTACTCCATTCATACACCAGCTGCCGGAACAGTGGTAGCCGATAATTATAAGAGTATGTTTTCAGTATCTTCTGTGAGTAATGACTAGCCGATTCGTAATCACTTTTCTTATTTTATTGATTGCCTGTAAGCATTCTAAACAGGTAGAGCTTTTTTCTGTGCCTGCTCATTTTCCTAAACCCCTATATCATTTTGATCAAAACCCACTCACTGCCGAGGGGCTTGCTCTCGGTAAAACGCTTTTTAATGATAAGCTACTTTCTAAAGATCAATCCATTTCCTGTGCCAGTTGCCATATTCAATCAGATGGTTTTGCCCAGCGTGGGCGGGCGTTTAGTTTAGGAGTTGGCGGGCAACCAGGAATCCGAAATGCCTTAGCGATTCAGAACCTGGCCTGGCGATCAGATTTTTTCTGGGACGGAGGTGTTAATGATCTTGATTTTGTGACTATGGTTCCGCTGAAAAGCGAAATAGAAATGCATACTGAACTAGGAACCGTTCTGAAAAAACTTCGACAAAGTCCGGTCTACCCAAAACGTTTCCAGCAAGTATATGGCACTCCTGAAATCACAACGGCTCGTTTTACAAAGGCCTTATCCCAATACATGCTGACTTTAGTATCTGCCCATTCCAGATATGATCAATACATCCAGAATCGTGGATTAACTTTTACGTCAGACGAAAAAGCAGGGCTTAGGCTTTTTAAGCAAAAATGCTCTTCATGCCATCAAGGTGTGCTTTTTACCGATCAGACTTATCGTAACAATGGCCTTGAACCGACCAAAGATCCGGGACGCTACCGCCTAACCGAACTCGAAAAAGATCGCTATACCTTTCGGGTTCCCAGTTTACGCAATGTTGCCGTTACGAGCCCATACATGCACGACGGACGTTTTGCAAGCCTCGAAGAAGTACTGGCTCATTATGCCAAAGGCATAAAAGAAACCCCTAATCTTGATGTTCAACTAAAAAAAAATAAAGGCATCCCTCTGACCTCCCTTCAACAGAAACAGATCATTGCCTTCCTGCATACCTTAACTGATGAATCTTTTTTAAAATAGTATTTATTGCTGATTTTTTACTTCCACAACAACCTATTGAAAATCATACTTATTGCCATACATTAGTTTTTATTTCGATTAAATATCAAAATAAAATTATGCTTTATTAAAATTTGTGCAAACGTTTGCTTTAATTTGAACAAACGTTTGTTCAAGCCATTTCACTTTTGTTTTCAGATAGTGAACATAAATAACCTGTAGCTATATTGAATAAGAATCGTCTATTTTTACTTCGTTTTTCGCAAAATAAACTTTTATCAGAAGGTCCATTTTACCTTAATTACAGTATACTCTTAGTTAGCGAGTAGCTCAGAAAATATTTTGCTAAATCAAGAAAATTATGTGAAGAAATAGTTAACAACCCATATACAAATTTTATACATACTTAACCTCACAACCGAATTATTTACCCTGCTGCTCTATTGTTTTGTGGCCTTATTTCATCAGTACACCTTCTCACTGTAACATGAAACATCTTCTACGTTGTGAAGTAAAAACGTATACCAATATACGTTTACCCTTATTCATTATGCTGATTCTGAGCATAATGACTGCTAACGCACAAGACCGCATTGTATCCGGAACGATACGTGCATCGGATGGCAAACCCATTCCGGGGGTAACTGTCCGACTTAAAAATACGGCACGTGGCACCAATGCCGACTCCGAAGGGCGTTATCGCATTGACGTACCCATTAATGATGATGTATTGGTTTTTTCTAACATCGGTTATGCCACCAAAGAAGAGCCTGTCGGAAGCCGCACTCAAATTGATATTACCCTGGCCGAAGACCAAAGCCAGCTCAATGAGGTTGTCGTAACAGCCCTTGGGGTAAAACGGGAAGAACGCTCGCTGGGTTACTCCGTTCAAAAAGTATCCGGTGCTGGTCTTCAGACCGTTAAAGGCGTTAACGTAGCTACTTCACTTACCGGTAAAGTGTCAGGTTTATGGGTAAAAAACAGTACTGAATTCTTTCAGGAACCTACTCTTACGCTTCGCGGGGAGAGCAATATTATGCTGGTAATTGATGGGGTACCTTATACCAACATGACCCTTAATAACATCCCTCCTGATGATATTGAAAGCGTCGATGTATTGAAAGGCCCTACTGCTGCCGCACTTTATGGCTCTCGTGGCGGTAATGGGGCTATCATTGTTACCACAAAACGCGGAGCTGGTAAAAAAGGCCTTACCGTTTCGGTGAATAGTAATAACATGTTCAACGCAGGTTTCCTGATGTTGCCTAAAGTGCAGAGTTCATATAGTGCCGGTTTAGGTGGCGTATATGACCCGACGGATTACGTATGGGGAGCAAAACTGGACATTGGCAATACAGCCTCGCAGTGGAACCCGGAAACCAAACAAATGGAAGTAATGGAGCTTACTTCACGCGGAAAAAATAACTTCCGTGATTTTCTGGAACCGGGTATGATTTCCAACAACAACATCAGTATTAGTCAAACGGGTGAAAATGGAAGTTTGCGGGTGTCATTAAACCATATTTACAATAAAGGGCAGTATCCAAACCTGAAATCAAACACTGTTAACTTCTCAGTAAATGGTGAAATGAAAATGAGCGATAAATTTTCATTATCGACTCAAATGGGTTATAACCGCCAAACTTCTCCCCAAATCACCGGCTCTGGTTACTCTGCTCAGGGATATATGTACCAAATTCTGATGTGGACGGGTCCGGAGTATGATCTTTCCAAATACCGTGATTATTGGTTAGTTCCTAATGAACAGCAAAACTGGCATTACTCAGCCTGGTACGACAACCCATACTTCATTGCCTATGAAAAGCTGGATGCTATTCAGAAAAATAAGCTGAACGCCAATTTTACGGCTACCTATCAATTATTCCCCGGAGCAAAGTTCATTGTACGGCCCGGTCTTGATTTCTTCTTTCATAATGAGACACGTCGTAACCCACCAAGTGTTCATTCAACCAGAGGAGCTACACTGGTAGATGAAACTTCGTCTGCTAACTGGAATGCCTTGGGGATGTACGCGGATGATCAGTATTCCGGCTATAGCTTCAACGGAGACGCCTTATTTATGATCAATAAAAAAGTAAGTGTTATTGACGTAGACGCCCTGGTTGGAGGAACGATTTATCGCTGGAATAAGAAAAATTTACTTTCCGTTACCAGAGGCGGTATAGTTATTCCAGGTTTTTACTCGCTTAATAACTCGATTGAGCGGCCCGACGTGAGCACCTGGGTACAGAATAAACAGGTAAATAGCTTATACGCAAAAGCTACGTTCTCGTATATCAATAGTATCTTCCTGGACGTGACAGGTCGAAATGACTGGAGTTCGTCAATGCCTACTACCTCACGCTCTTACTTCTATCCTTCTGTGGGGGGAAGTGTCGTAATGAGTGAATTTATCAAGACGTTACCATCCTGGCTGGATTACTGGAAACTCAGAGGTTCCTGGACATTATCTAAAAGTGATCTGAGTGTTTACGCCACGAACCAAACGTATTCAACTACAACCGCAGACTGGGGTAGCTTAAATTCGGCTTACTATCCAACAACCATTCGGAACAGTACCGTTAAACCTGAAACAAATCGCACCTGGGAAGTGGGTACTTCGGCCTATTTCCTGAACAAACGTCTGAAGTTTGACTTTGCTTATTTCAATAAGTATAATTATAACATTCAGACCAGTGCTACCGTATCATCTGCCTCTGGTTTCAACACCACCCTGATTAACACACTTCAGTCGTACGTACGCAAAGGGATAGAATTGACCCTCGACGCTATGGTGCTAAAACGGGGCGATCTTCAGTGGGATTTAACCGCAAACTGGTCTTTTAACCACCGTTATTTTAAAGAACTAGATCCAACCTATTCGGCAGATAACCTCTGGACTCGCGAAGGCAAGCGTACGGATACCTATACGGGCACAGCCTGGTTGAAAGATCCAAACGGGAATCAGATTCACCGGGAATCTGGTTTACCATTAGTTAGTGACTACACCAGCTTATTTGGTTATACCGATCCGAAGTTTATCTGGGGACTTTCGAATAGTGTACGCTGGAAAAACTTCCGCTTAGGAGCCAGCTTTGATGGACGCATAGGTGGATTGCTTTACAACTATACCGCTTACAAAATGTGGGATACTGGCTCACATCCTGATTCGGACAATCAATGGCGATACGACGAAGTCGTAAACAAAAATACTTCTTACGTAGGTAACGGCGTAGTGGTTTCTTCAGGTACAGTGACTTATGACAGTTACGGACAGATTACTAGTGATACGCGTCAGTATGCTACCAATGAAACCAAAGTTTCCTATCAAAGTTATGCCCGTAGTTACGGTGACGGGAAAAAAGGTGCCACCAATGCTTCGTTTATTAAACTACGTGAAGTTTCAATTGGCTATACATTACCAACCTCGTTTGCCAGTCGGATTGGAGCTAGCTCCGCAACCATTTCTTTAACCGGTCAGAACGTCTGGATGTGGACGAAAGCCTTCCGTTACGCTGATCCCGATAACAGTGATGACTCCCAGCTTTCTTCTCCCTCGGTTCGATATATGGGAGCTAACATTCAGTTAACGTTCTAAGCGATTTACGAAAACACAGACATTGACATGAAAAAATATATCGTAACAGGTCTTGTCCTTCTGAGCCTGGCCAGTTGTTCGAAATTTGAAGAACTCAACTCCAACCCCGACGCGGCTGTAAATGCTACGGCACAGATGTTGGCAACCAAACTCATACTGAATATCACGGATGAAACGATTAGTTCAGGTGGTACTTTTATTGATCCACACCTACTCGATAAGTCGATGATCTATACCGAATTCCCGGAAGATCTTCAGTACAATTATCTGGGGCGTGCCTCATATAGCGGCTTAACGGTACTGACGAATGTCAATAAAATGATCAACTATTCTGTAGAAGGCTCTGATCGGAATTCATACACGGCTCTAGGGCATTTTATTCGTGCATGGAAATTCTTTAACCTGACTATGCAGCTTGGCGATATTCCCTATAGTGATGCTTTAAACGGTGAATCTGGTACGGTAACTCCTACATACGACACGCAAAAAGAAGTATTCGTTGGTATACTAAATGAACTCGATCAGGCGGATGCTCTTTTTGCTGAAGGCTCAACCTTCGCGGGAGACCCTATTTACGATGGAGACATTAATCAGTGGAGAAAAGTAGTTAATACATTTGAACTGTATGTATTACTCAATCTATACAAAAAAACCAGTGATACGGATTTGAATGTAGTAAGCCGCTTCAAGGACATCGTTGCTACCCGTCCGTTATTTACCAGCAATGCCGATAATTTTGGCTTAACCTATTCAGACGTCTCCGGTCAACGCTACCCGTTTTATCAATTGAACAATACAGCCATGATTTACACCATGGTATCAAGTGTATTGTCTGACAAACTGAAAGACCTGAATGATTATCGTCTGTTTTACTATATGGGGCCATCTCCCGTAGCAATTGCGGCGGGTGCCGATCCAAGTGACTGGACCAGCTACATTGGTACGGACCCATCAATGGTTTACGGTTCGCTAACTACCATTTTCGCCGGAAAGAATTATTCAAATGTGAACAGTCGGTATACGGAACTGGCAAATGCGGAGCCCGTCTATTTGATAAGCTATGCTCAACTACAGTTTATGTTAGCGGAGGCCGCTCTTCGTGGCTGGATTACTACCGGAACTACTGAGGACTATTATAATGCGGGTATCACGGCTGCCATGAAGTTTGTTGCGGATAACACTCCCGACAACGAAGACTATCATCACAATAGAATACTTACCGATAGCTATATCACGTCTTACCTGGCCTCTGATGCGGTAAAATTGACGGGATCTACCGAAAATATGTTGAGTCAAATCATTACTCAAAAATACCTCGGTACCTTCCTGCAATCACCTTATACCGCCTTTTTTGAAAATCGCCGAACCGGTTACCCTGTTTTCCCAATCAACACGGCTTCAAACCTGAATGTACCGGCAGATAAAATGCCTCTGCGTTGGTTATACCCTCAGAATGAGCTGGACTACAACCAGGAAAATGTAACAGCAGCCATTGCAAGCCAATACAGTGGTAGCGATAGCTTTAATGCTGCTATGTGGATTCTACAATAATCAAAACGAAAAAGGCTTTAACTGATGTCCGGTTAAAGCCTTTTTCGTTTTTTTAACTGGAAGATCGTTTCTAATTACATGAATATGGTTAGCTTTCAAATATTAGTTCTGAAAGCCAGCCTTTACCCCTCTTTAACTTGCCTCACTCCGGGACCAAACCTATGGATTCAAGAAGAGAGTTTCTTAAAAAAGCCGCTTTATTATCCGCCGGTTTTACGGGTACATTACCTGCTTCCATTCAGAAAGCCTTTGCCATTGACCCACAACCCGGCACTACGTATCTGGATGCCGAACATATTGTCATTCTGATGCAGGAAAACCGTTCGTTTGACCATACGTACGGAACCCTTCAGGGAGTTCGTGGTTTTAATGATCCGCGAGCCATTGATCTTCCCACTAAAAATAAGGTTTGGTTTCAGACCAATGCCGCCGGTGAAACCTATGCTCCGTTTCGATTAAACTTAAGAGAAACGAAAGCAACCTGGATGCATTCATTACCCCATTCCTGGGAAAACCAGGTGGATGCCCGCAATGGTGGCAAACATGATAAGTGGCTAGATTTTAAGAAATCAGGCAATAAAGACTACGCCCAAATGCCCCTAACCCTGGGCTATTATAACCGGGAAGATTTACCATTTTATTACGCACTGGCGGATGCCTTTACCGTTTGTGACCAGAATTTCTGCTCGTCTCTAACGGGAACAACCCCCAACCGCTTATATCTCTGGACAGGTACCCTACGTGACCCACGCGATCCGAAAGCGATGGCGAATGTTCGAAATGAAAATGTGGATTATGGTTCAGAAGTAAGCTGGAAGACTTTCCCTGAACGGCTGGAAGAAGCCGGAATTTCCTGGAAAATATACCAGAATGAAATTAGCTTGCCAACCGGATTAGAAGGAGAAGAAGAGAATTGGCTCGGTAATTTCACCGACAACCCCATTGAATGGTTCTCACAGTTTCGGGTACGGTTTCATCCGGCTTATTATTCTTACATTCACAAACAGATAACAATCCTTCCAGGTAAGATTAAAGAACTCGAAGCGACCCTATCAAAACTTACTGAAAACGACAATGAATTCAAACAGACTCAACGACAGTTGGACTCGTTCCGCTCGTTTCTGAAAATTATTCAATCCGACTTATCAACCTATTCACCTGAGAAGTTTAAAAACCTGTCTCAGCGTGACCAGAATTTACATGAAAAAGCATTTACAACTAACGTAAATGATCCTGATTACCGAACATTAGAAACCATATCCTACGAAGACAATGGCGTAAAACGTACCGTTAAAATACCCAAAGGTGATGTGCTGCATCAGTTTCGGCAAGATGTAAAGAATAAACAACTGCCAACGGTTTCCTGGATTGTGGCTCCGGAAAATTTTTCTGACCACCCAGGAGCTCCCTGGTATGGAGCCTGGTACTTATCCGAAGTGATGGATATCCTAACGCAAAACCCAGACGTTTGGAAGAAAACCATCTTTGTGCTGTGTTATGATGAAAATGATGGCTATTTCGATCACGTACCACCTTTTGTTCCAGCCCATCCGGACCAGCCCGAAACCGGTTTAACAAGCAAAGGAATTGATACCCGTCTGGAATTTGTTACTCAGGAACAGGAAAGTAAACGAAAACAAAATGGTCGTACAGGCCCAATTGGCCTGGGCTATCGGGTCCCGCTAGTAATTGCTTCGCCCTGGAGCCGGGGTGGGTATGTGTGTTCAGAGGTATTTGATCATACTTCTATTCTTCAAATGATGGAGAATATTCTCAATCATAAAAAGACAAAACAACTGAAAGAAACGAATATCAGCGACTGGCGACGAACGATTTGCGGCGATTTATCTTCTGCTTTTCGTCCGTACAATGGAGAGAAAATAAAGCTTCCCACAGCCGTTGCCCGTATTCCTTTCATTGAAGGCATACACAAAGCTCAATTCAAGCGACTCCCCTCAGGTTATAAAATCTGGACACAGGATGAGATAGCCGACCAGAATCCCGCCATAGCACGTCAGGAAAAAGGCATTCGTCCGGCCTGTGTCTTACCCTATAACCTGACGGTGAATGCTTTATCTAAAAATGGAAAGCTGGAAGTTCAGTTCGGTTCAAAAAACACCGGAGCTCCTTTCCAGGTCTTTGATGTTACTCAGCATGATCCAGTTATCAAATCCTATACAGTGGCAAAAAATGACCAGCTAAGCGATGTCTGGCCAGCAGAAAGCCATCTGAAAGTATACGGGCCTAATGGCTTTTTCAGGGAATTCAAACACGTTCCGGATGGGCTGGAGGTTCGTTGCCTTCCTCAGTATGCTACTAAAAATCAGGCTACTGGCAATGTGCTTGTAACGATAACAAACACTAACAAAAATCAGGCCTATACCATTCAGATTTCAGACAACGCCTACCATGCCAAACCTCAACGAAAGAAAGTAAGCAAGGCAGGTGGTAAAGAATCACAAATTAGCGTGTTACTAGATCTGAAAACCAGCTATAACTGGTATGATTTCAGCGTGCTTGTGAATGATCAGGAAACACATCGCTTTGCAGGCCGTATTGAAACGGGGAAAGAAGGCTTTACTGATCCGCTCATGGGTGAAGTTTTTTCGTAAATAATTAACCGCTGATCGCGTTAAAACGCAATCAGCGGTTTCGATCCGAGCCTTATCTTATTCGTTTATTAAGGCAAAAAGAGTAACTTGTAAGCTCACCGAGCTTTCCTTAACCGATTTATCTTCCCAATATGAATGAACTTAAGAAAGCATTATCCCCCATTCACCTCTGGGCCATTGGCGTAGGGCTGGTTATTTCTGGCGAATATTTCGGCTGGAATTATGGCTGGGCAGTCGCAGGAACGGTTGGCTTACTTATCGCCACACTGATTATCACTGTTTTATACATTACATTTATCTTCAGCTTCACCGAACTAACCACTACTATTCCGAACGCAGGCGGCCCATTTGCATATGCCTTAAAAGCCTTTGGCCCAGTTGGAGCGTTAATTGCGGGCTATGCCACATTGATTGAATTTCTGTTCGCTACACCCGCAATTGCCCTGGCTTTAGGGAGTTATATTCACTTTCTCTATCCTGGCGTTCCGGTTCTGACCGCCTCGATTGTCTCCTACGTACTTTTTACAATCATTAATTTACTCGGCGTTCAGGAAGCGGCCTGGTTTTCGCTTATTATGACCATTCTGGCCATTGCAGAATTGCTACTTTTTATTGGTGTAGTGGCCCCTCATTTTAAGCTGGAAACATTCCTGCATAACCCCATGCCTTATCAATGGGGTGGTGTGTTTGCCGCCTTACCTTTTGCTATCTGGCTCTTTGTCTGTCTGGAAGGTGTGGCGATGGTCGCCGAAGAAGTAAAAGGTGGCTCAGGCACTATTGCAAAAGGATATATATCGGCTCTGCTAACGCTCAGTATTCTTGCTCTGGCTGTGATGATCTGCGTGGGAGGTATTGCCCCCTGGGAACAGCTCGATCACTTGGACTATCCCCTACCAGAATCCATTGGTATTGTACTAGGACGCACCAACCCCCTTACCAAGCTTTTTGCCAGCGTAGGATTATTCGGTTTAATTGCCTCTTTTCACGGCATCATTATCAGTTATTCCCGGCAAATCTTTGCCTTAGCCCGCGAAGGATACTTACCCGAAGGATTAGCAAAAGTGAGTCCTAAACGTCAGGTTCCTTATTGGGCTTTATTCGTTGGAGGCCTACTCGGAATCATAGCCTTATTATGGCTGGATACCAGTAAACTCGTCATTCTTTCAACCATTGGGGCCGTAGTGGTATACATCATCAGTATGGCTTCACTTTTCAGACTCCGCTCTACCCAACCCGATTTAGTCCGTCCTTTCAAAGCACCGTTTTACCCAGTTTTTCCGGCCATCGCTCTAATTTTAGCAGCCATTGCACTCATTGCCATGATGGTTTACTACCCCTGGCTGGGCGTTTTGTTTTTTGGTGGATTGATCGTCGTGAGTGTATTTTTCTATGCATCAGGCCGCTATCACAAGTCAAAAGAAAACTACGAAACTGTGTAGGTTTTCGGCCAGGCATTTATAGTTTTCAGGAATTTACTCTTAACGCTATACCGTTAAAAATGATTGCAAACTGCTATCTGTACGATGCCGACTGAAAACTGAAGAACTATCTTCCATGAACTATCACTGCACCATCAGAGGCTTTACGTATCGGTTTAAAGACCTCAGGGAAGTCTTGGCCAAAGCCAGCCCACTACGATCAGGTGACGTGCTGGCAGGGCTGGCAGCAGAGAGCTACGAAGAACGGGTAGCCGCTCAAATTACGCTGGCTGATATACCCTTATCTACCTTTCTGGAAGAGTTATTGATTCCTTATGAAAAGGATGAAATAACCCGCCTCATTATAGACACACATAACACTCAGGCGTTTGCACGCGTTCAGCCGTTTACCGTTGGTGAGCTGCGAGACTGGCTCCTGAGTGATGAAGCCAACACCCAAACACTGCAAGAGCTTGCAGCGGGGTTAACACCTGAAATGGTCGCAGCGGTCTCTAAACTGATGCGAAACCAGGATTTAATTCTCGTTGCCAAAAAATGTGAGGTCATTACAAGGTTTCGAAATACCTTAGGCTTAAAAGGTCATTTGTCTGTTCGTCTTCAGCCCAATCATCCAATTGACGATGCCAAAGGCATTGCTGCCAGCATCATTGACGGGCTACTATATGGCAGCGGGGATGCCGTAATCGGAATTAATCCCGCTACCGATAGCTTACCCGCCGTTTCACGTTTGCTTTATATGCTGGATGGCCTTCGGGAACGTTTTGAAATGCCTTCCCAAAGCTGTGTGCTGAGTCACATAACCACCACACTTCAATTAATTGAACAGCAGGTTCCGGTTGATCTAGTGTTTCAGTCCATTGCTGGAACGGAACAGGCGAATCGTAGTTTCGGTATTACGCTCTCTCTCCTGCAGGAGGCGTACGAAGCAGGTCTATCATTGAAACGAGGAACTGTAGGGACAAATCTGATGTACTTCGAAACGGGGCAAGGCAGTGCTTTATCGGCCAATGCCCATTACGGTATCGACCAGCAAACCTGCGAAGTACGGGCATATGCCGTTGCCCGGCATTATAATCCTTTTCTGGTTAACTCAGTAGTTGGTTTTATTGGGCCTGAATATCTGTTTGATGGAAAACAAATCACACGGGCAGGCCTGGAGGATCATTTTTGCGGGAAATTGATGGGCTTACCAATGGGTATGGACATCTGTTACACAAATCACGCCCAGGCCGATCAGGATGACATGGATAATTTGCTAACCTTGCTGGGAGTAGCGGGCATTAACTTTATTATGGGTGTGCCAGGAGCCGATGACATTATGCTCAATTATCAGTCGACCTCCTTTCACGATGCTTTGTACCTCAGGAAAGTACTTGGCTTACGCCCGGCTCCTGAATTCGAACAATGGTTATTAACGCAGGGAATCATGGATTCTCAGCAAAATCGGATCGTATCGGGAACTCAGAAAAAACTATACGCTAACTTTTTCGAGGGATGAGTGAGCAACTAAAACGGATCAACACTGAGGATGACTGGCAATCGCTTAAAGCCTTCACCGACGCCCGAATTGCCCTCGGGCGTACGGGTGTGTCCATTCCACTACGTGAGTCATTACAGTTTAAGCTAGCTCATGCCCATGCGAAAGATGCTGTTTATTCAGCTCTGCATTTTGATCAACTAACTATTACGCTGGAATCTGCTGGTTTACAGACCCATACCGTTCAGAGTAAGGCTCCTAACCGGGATACGTATCTGCAACGCCCTGATTTAGGCCGTGTATTAAACCATCAGTCCTCACAAAAATTAAGGGAGCTTTCTCTTCCCGAAAGTGACCTTTCGATTATTGTTGCCGATGGGCTTTCGGCAGCGGCTGTTAATGAAAATGCCTGGCCTGTTATTCAGTTTCTCATTGAAAAAGCAACCGCTAAAGGATATAGCCTTGCCCCTATAATTTTAGCAGAACAGGCCCGGGTTGCCATAGCCGATGAAATAGGGAGCCTCTTGAAGGCCCGCATGACGATAATTTTAATTGGCGAACGCCCAGGCTTAAGCTCCTTTGATAGTATGGGGGCTTATTTAACTTTTGCTCCTAAACCCGGCCTGACTGACGAACGACGAAATTGCATCTCCAACATTCGGGAAAAAGGGTTACCACCCCCACTCGCAGCTGACAAAATTATGTACTTAATTGACGGAGCTTTCCGGCTACAGCTTTCTGGTGTTATGCTAAAAGATACTGATGATAGCTCCTTACTAAACCAGTAATAAACGACCCTTCATCGCCTTATTCGATAAGCCCACTCGCTTAGCCGCTCGGCAGCTCGGGCAAGCATTTCATCTTCCTTGGCAAAACAGAATCGCAACAGTTGCGGATCGTTTTTCTTATGATAGAAGACCGAAAGCGGAATGGATGCTACCTTAATTTCTTTAGTAAGACGAACCGCCAGATCATTGTCGCCTTCTTCACTTAATCCATCAAAGGAAAGATTCTGAAAAAATGTACCCTGTGCAGGGGTAAAGGCAAATCCTTCCAGATGCGATAAAAAATGGTTTCGCTTCCGCTGATAAAACCCTGATACAGACTCATAATGCTCTGATTTAGTCAGATAATCAGCCAAAGCATACTGAATAGGTGTTACGGTGCTGAAGGTAAGATATTGGTGTATTTTCCGAAATTCTGCACTTAACGCTACAGGAGCCAGGCAATAGCCCACCTTCCAGCCCGTTACATGAAAAGTCTTCCCAAAGGAACTACACACAAACGTTCGTTCCCGTAAAATTGGGTGCGTCGCCAGAGAAACATGTTCCCGGTTATCAAAGGTGATGTGCTCGTAGACTTCATCCGCAATGATGAACAGATTTCGTTCAGCTACCAGATCAGCTAATGTCTGTATATCTGCCTGCGTCCAGACATACCCCGTCGGATTATGAGGGGTATTAACAAAAATTAGTCTGGTACGATCTGTAATCTTCGTTCGAACCCGTTCCCAATCAATTGCGAAAGCCGGAGCCTCCAGTGTAATGTAAACAGGAATTCCTCCATTCAGCTCAATAGCGGGTAAGTAACTATCATAAGCGGGCTCAAAAACAAGTACCTCATCGCCTCGCTGAATAACAGCCGTAGCGGCGGCAAAAAGGGCTTCGGTAGCCCCTGAGGTAATCGTAATTTCAGCTTCGGGGTCATATCCCTTTCCATACATCCGCTTTGTTTTTTGAGCCAGAGCTTCACGTAAAGGCAGTGCTCCAGTCATTGGGGCATACTGATTATGGCCCGTACGAAGGTATTTTTCAGCTAATTGGATTAGTTCCGGGGAACAGTCAAATCCAGGAAAACCCTGTGACAAATTTAAGGCCCCCTGCTCAGCCGCCAGCTTCGACATAATCGTGAAGATGGTGGTTCCAACATGGGGTAATTTACTTTCTATACTCATTTGTGTGTTAAGGCCAGTTTGGCAGCTAATTCGGCAGAAGGGCTATCTTCGGCATATACACCATAAGGAGCGATCAATGTCCCTTTTTGTCCTTGACTGGACTCTATGGCATAGACAATCATGTTGTCATCCGGGTCAGACATCCCTTCCAGTCGTACCGTATCAACTATATCAAAATCCTGAGGATGTAATTCCAAATCTTCCTGATGGCACGACAGGTAGTGTGTTTTCAGGTTAAAATCAAGGGTATAGCCTTGCTCTTTAAAAGTATTAAGTACTTCAACAAGCGTACGTTCAGAAGGCTTCCCCGGATTTGCCATGAGTTTAGTCGGTTTGTATTAAGCAATTTAAAGGCTCATCTTCTCAAATACCAACAGCCCTTACCGATAAATATACTGTACGTACTGTCTTCGTAAATAACCTGACGTAAACAATACCAAGACACTCACCAGATTAAGACCTACCAGTAGCCATTCGTTATGGATAAGGGCATAAATAGTTAAAATAATACTGCACACCCGAGCATATTCCAGATAGAGTACCCACGTTTTCTTCTCCAGAATAGCTCCAATATTAATCAGACTTAAAAGAATGAATACTCCCGTTCCGGCCAATAGACTAGCGGGCCAGTAATGGTCGAATAAAATCAGGAAAAAGAGAATGAGTGAAACAACGGTCAGCTGAATAATGATATAAAGACGCATGCGTTTACTCACGCCAGACGCTGGCTCCGAAGATAGAAAGATCTCCTCCAATTCACCACGGGCCTTTTCATTAAAATCAGCTGGTCGGCCAAAGATTATACCTAGTTTGTTCCAGGCTCCGGGAGTCTGACGTACAACCCAGGCTATTTCCAGCAGAAAATGAAAATGCTGCCACAGAAAACTATAACTTTTTAGTGGCTTGGTTAATCCATACACGGGCTCTTCGGTTTCATCAACATAGGTTCCGAAGAGTTTATCCCAGATAATGAGCACATCACCATAGTTCTTATCCAGATAAATTTCATTACTGGCATGGTGCACCCTATGATGTGAAGGGGTTACCAGAATGTATTCCAGCCAGCCTAGCTTGCCAATCAACCGAGTATGCGTGAAAAATGGATAAGCTCCGTGAATCAATAAAAGTACGGTAATCATATCAGGCGGGAAGCCAATTAGTGGCAATACCGACCAGAACCCTCCTCGAACAATAGCCTGAAATACCGTGATGCGGGCAGATACCGTATAGTTAAATTCATCACTTTGATGGTGCACCACATGTACCCCCCAAAACAGATTGATTTCATGAGCCAGGCGGTGATACCAGTACCAGACAAAATCGGTAGCCAGAAAAAGCAGAAGAAATGTCCAAAGATTGGCTTCTATTTGAAAGATGGCAAAGTGCTGATAAATGTAATCAAACACATAGTAAAATAAACTGCTGGTATATAAATCAAAGAGGCGTTCGGCAATGCCAATACTCAGGTTACTGGCAGAGTCAGCAAATTGATATACCAATTTTTGTTGGTGACGAGACCACCAGTATTCCAGTCCAATACAACAGATAAAAAGTGGAATAGCAAAGGCGAGAATATTGATTTCCAGACTTTTCATAATAAATAAGTTCAGAAATGCTTACGTAGAAACTACTTTCAAAACCCCTTCAACGGCTGAAATACGTCGAATAAGCGTTTGAGCCGGTTCATGAAGTTCAATGTTCAGAAAACCTCGTTGAGAATGATCAAGCTGGCTAAAATCAAGCTGTCTGATTCGGTTTCTTTTACTTCTGACTACTGCATTTAAAATTTCATGAACCAGATACTTGCGGGTAGTTCCTACGATTCTTAAGTGGAGAACGGGTTGATTCATGGCGATTCCTAAGAATAGTTTCGAGTTACACGGCAAAATAAATCTATTTATCCTATAATATTTATAGATTATCAAAATAAATTATTCACTGTCCAATCAATCATCTGGTAATCAGTGAATTATTTTTTTCTATATTTCCAGAGAAATGCTTTTCAACTTTTATGAAAGAACGTATTGATTTACCAATAAGTATTTATAAATAGCATTTCATCTAAAAAATGAAGCGTATTACACACAAGATAACTAATATTACCCGTATCAACCATAAACTTCTATTCAATGGATTTAGAATCTATTAAAAGCAGCATTTTACTTGCCATTACCCAATACGGAGGTAAAATTCTCCTTGCCCTCCTTGTATTTTTTGTGGGTCGCCTTGTGATTGGTCGCCTCATGCGGTTTTTATCCACCCGTATGATACACAGCAATATTGACCGTGATGTGCAGCCTTTTCTCTCATCACTCATTGTTGTACTTCTTAATGTTACCCTGTTACTAAGTTGTGCCGGTATATTAGGCATTCAGACCACTTCTTTTGTAGCCATCTTAGGAGCAGCCAGTTTAGCCGTCGGCTTAGCCTTACAGGGAAGCCTATCCAATTTTGCGGGAGGGGTGCTGATTCTGATTTTCAAACCATTTCGAGTAGGTGATTTAATTGAAGCACAGGGTTTTACCGGAGTAGTTGAGGGTATTCAGATTTTCAATACGATCCTGGTAACACTTGATAATAAGACGATTATTCTACCTAACGGAGCCCTTTCTACTGCTCCGATTACTAATATTTCAGGAAAAGGGAAAATCCGGGTAGACATGGTTTTTGGCGTAGGAAGTCAGAATGATCTGGATATCACTAAAGCTTCCATCCAGAAAGTAATTGATGCTAACCCATACGCTCTCACAGACCAAGCCCACGATGTTCTCGTAACCAAACTCACGCCTAATTCCGTTAATTACGATGTACGGGTATGGACTCACCCGGATAATTACTGGAATACTTATTACTACATGCACGAAAACCTGAAACGGCAGTTTGATCGGGATAATATTCAGGCTCCAGAAGAGCTTAGGTTCGTTAAACAGAAAGCGTAAGTAAACGCTATTTTATGTTTTCCAAAAAGAGTCTGGCCCTGCAGAAGCGGCCAGACTCTTTCTTTTTGTGGACATCTTCAGATTAATATCATCGGCTTAACCAACTCGTTAATAGACTATTATTCCATCCACAGATAATTTTTAATCAAGATAATAATCTACTAATTTGGTGGAGTAAGAATTAGTCTACTATTTTTGTAGGCAAACAATAGATTATGGAGCAAACTTCCATGCCGCTTGAATCTGCAGATGTGAAGTCAGCAAGAGCTAAAAAAATGCGTAAAAACAGTTTCGTTGAGGCTATTCATACACTCTGGAAACGCGAACGCAAACCAGCTGAAGTCATCATCCACG
>JASGGE010000049.1:0-24352 GCA_047605205.1 Siphonobacter sp. | reverse complement strand
TTGCTCTTCCATAAGTTAATCTTCTTGATGTCAACCTATTTCAGGACGGTGCATCTATTTTAACAAATAAGCCCATCTCGATGATGGGCTTATTTGGTTATTTTCTAAATGACGATTAATCGTTGTCCAGGCCTAACCGAGTTTCCTTTGATTCCATTCATCTTTTTCAACTTATCAATTGGAATTCCTCCATAGCGTTGTGAAATATCCCATAGTGTATCACCACGTTGTACGGTATGGTATTTACGGGCTTTTCCTAAACGAGCTTCGTGTTTATTTTTACTACTAGTTTTTGTAGATCCCTTTCCTACACTAGCTACCTGAGCAGGTGTTTCTTTGTAAATAACTAACTTTTGCCCCGCCAGTATTCGGCCCTGCCGCCCAAGATGGTTCCAAATCTTCAGGTCCGAATCGTCCACACTGTATTTACGAGCTATTTTAGTAAGTGACTCGCCCCGGCGAACCTCGTGAGTCATTTTATGAGGTTTCACCCGTATTGCTTCCTCATCCACTTCAGCTGCCGCCACTACTTCGCCATCTTCTTCATGCGAAACTTCTGGCTGTTTAGCCGCTAACAACATTCGCTCAGTGTAAGGCAAACGGCTGGCCGAATCCATTATCGTCTGACGAGACGCATAGAAATATTTCAAGTCACCTTTAGGAAGACGTACGGTATATTCTTTCGTATCAGAAGGAATAATATCTGTTAAAATATGCGGATTTAACTGACGTATCTTTTCATAAGGAATATGCCCCAGGGCTGCCATTGTTTTTAAATTCACGTATGAGTTAATGTGAATAGTATCATAAGGCATAACCTTTAAAACCGTATCAGGGAGAATGCCGTGATCTTTAGCGTAGTGCATCATGTAGACAATGGCCGCGTATTGAGGTACATACCCACGGGTCTGCTTGTGTAAGTAGTTATATACTTCCCAATACGTTTTTTTGCGTGAACGTTTCATCGCACGTAATACATTTCCTGGGCCTGTATTGTAAGAAGCCAGCATCATTTCCCAGTCATTGTTAAAAATGCGTCCTAATTGCAGGAAGTATTTACAAGCGGCCTGAGTGGCTTTCTCCGGATCAAAGCGTTCGTCAATGTAATCATCCACTCGAAGTTTAAAATCTATACGGGCCGTACGGGGCATGAACTGCCACAATCCCCCGGCTCCGGCGTAAGAAATAATGGTGGGATCTAAACGGGACTCAATTAATGAAAGGTACTTCAGCTCGTCTGGTAACCCGTACTGAGCCAAATACTTTTCAAAAATGGGGAAGAACAATGCTTTACGTTCCAGCATATTTTTCACAAACGAAGGCTTGCGAAAGGTAAAGAATTCCACATACTGGTGAGTAACGTCATTATGAGTCAGGGGAATTTCCTTTTCCAGCTTAGTCATTCGTTCATGAACCAACTGAAAATCAATACTCGGAACGGAATCTACTGCCACAACAGCCGTTTGCGTTGAATCTGTTTGTGCTCCTACGGAACAAATCGAAAGTGTGGCGGTCGACAGTGCGACGGTCAGGATTCTGATTTGTCTCATTTTTTAGGGTTTGTCGTTAGGTTATGCTGGAGTATGAACTCCAACGATTCACTACTAAAATTCATCCGGTTCAGTGAGGGCAGAAGGTCTCTTTAACTCTGTCAGCCAGAGTTTACACTTCATAATCAATACTTTGCTTATTCAAATAGTGGCTACTTCTTTTATTTCTGTTTCAATATAATGAGCAAAAGCCAGTAGTTTTTCTTCAGCAAAAGCTCTACTTAAAACCTGAATACCAATGGGCAAGCCCTGTTTATCAGATCCCAGTGGTAATGAAATAGCCGGAACACCCGTTACGTTGGCCTGTACCGTAAAGATATCAGCCATGAACATTTTTAAAGGGTCAGAAGATTCTTCACCGAGCGGAAATGCTACCGAAGGTGTGGTAGGATATATCAGGAAATCATACTCCTGAAACAGCTGCTCAATTTCTTCTTTTATTAAACGCCTTACTCGTTGGGCTTTTGTATAGTAAGCGTCGTAATAATTTGCACTCAATACAAATGTTCCCAGCAGGATCCGTTTGCGGGCTTCAGCCCCAAGCCCTTCAGTCCGGGTAAGGCGGTAGAGTGAATCCAGATCAACGGCTTTTGGACTTCTGTATCCGTAGCGTACGCCATCATACCGGGAAAGATTGGAACTTACTTCAGCGGTAGTCAAGATGTAGTACGTAGGGAGAAAATACTTCGCTAATGGAAATTCAATGGGTTCAACCACATGACCAGCATCTTGTAAGCGAGTAATGGTCTGGCGTAATACAATTTTTACTGACTCATCGACTCCCTCTGAATCAAGACTTTCGCGAAGATAACCAATTTTTTTTGACCCTTCAATTTTTAACTGCTTTGAATAAAGTGGTACCTCTATTCTGGACACCGTACTGTCATTGTCATCCTCTCCAGCCATTACCTCCAATAATAAGGCAGCATCTTCTACACAACGGGCAATTGGGCCGATTGTATCGAATGAAGAAGCATAAGCCAGTAAGCCCCAACGTGATACACGGGAATAACTGGGTTTTAACCCTACTACTCCGCAGAAGGCTGCTGGCTGACGTACAGAACCGCCGGTATCCGTACCAATAGAAGCAAAACATAAGTCTGCCTGAACAGCCACGGCCGAACCACCGGAAGATCCCCCTGGCACTCGATTCGTATCAGCTGCATTGCGAACAGGGCCAAAAGCCGAGTTTTCATTGGCAGACCCCATTCCAAACTCATCACAATTCTGCCGCCCGATTATGATGGCATCTTCATTAAGTAAGTTTTGGATAGCAGTAGCGGTAAATTGCGAAACGAAGCCCTGGAGAATCTTACTTCCTCCCTGTACGCCATGGTTCTGGTAACAAAGCAGGTCTTTTATTCCGATTACCATACCGGCCAATTTGCCGGCGTTTCCTGAAGCCAGTTTGGCATCTATCTGTTCGGCCCGCGAGCGGGCTTCTTCTGAATATACCGCCGTAAAAGCATTTAATTCAGGCTTAGCTGCAATTCGATCGAGATAATACGTAACCATATCAAGGCAGGAAACTTTCCCTTGATGCAGGTCTTGTTGAAGCGTACTGAAAGAAGAATAATACTTCAAAGTGATTGGTAAATTCAGGGATCCGGTAAAAAACAAGAAAAGGGCATAGCTGTTTAGCTAAGCCCTGGTTTGTAAGCATTGACGACTATTTATTCGCTTCGTCGCTAGCTTTTTCAATTTCGTTACGGACTTCCTTGCTGGCGTCCTTAAACTCACGAATACCTTTACCCAGTCCCCGTGCCAGTTCAGGAATTTTTTTAGCTCCAAAAAGGAGAATGAAGGCAAAAATAACCAGGGCGATTTCGGGCCCACCTAGGCTAAACGCCAAAATTGATGCCATTTCCATGTCTTAAGACTTAATTATATTGTGTGTAAAATTAAGGATTTCGTTTGAAAATATGACAAACAAATCTTCCTTTTGTTTCAATTGAATTGTTTTTACAAGGTTTCGGCATTGGTAACCTGTTCTTGCTCCCAAGCCTGAAAATCAGCCAAATCCTTCGAAATAACACGGTATAACCATAAAATCAGGGCTATATCGTCGGTTAATCCTACAATTGGTAATAGGTCAGGAATCACGTCAATCGGGCTGACAAAGTAAAAAAGCACTGCTACTGTTAATACGAGGCTTTTCCAGGGTAACACACGATACTGCCCCTTTGCGTAAGCACGAATCATCCGTACTAACAGGCTGATCTTATCCTGGGCATCGTTTACGATTCCCATTGGATTGCTACTGCTTTTCTTCAAAACCTGCGTAATTAAATGCAGTAATGTTGCTGGATTCTTAACCGCTTTTCCTGCCTTTGTTTTGGCAGAGTTAAAAAAAACAGAATGTAAAATACGATTCAGTAAGTTATTCTGATCGGCCATTGATAAAACAGTTTCGATGTCCGCAGGATTGTCCAGACATCATGAATAAAACAGAATACAAACTCTGACTCTAAAATACTTTTGTTATATTCTACTAAACGTAACAAGTCGTTTAAAGCTTTCATTCCGAATGGATTTATTAAAAAATCCTGCCTAGTTTTCTTTTTCCCAATTTCCATTAACCATCCGCCAAATCGACAGCGGATTGGAGGTTTTCAATTCATCAGGTAACAAAAAGTCAGGAAAATCCTGAAACGAAACCGGTCGGGTAAACCGAACAATAGCCTTTGTTCCAACTGAGGTAGATCGGGCATCTGTCGTAGCTGGAAAGGGGCCGCCGTGCGTCATGGCGTGACTAACTTCTACGCCCGTCGGAAATCCATTAATAATTAAGCGGCCAACCTTCGTTTGAAGAATTGATATTAGTGCAGCATATTGCTTAAAGTCTTCCTCTGTACCGTGAATTGTTGCCGTTAAATGACCATTCAATTGGCGGGCGAAATTATATATATCTTCATCATTATCAGCATGTAACAAAACGGAAGAAGGCCCAAACACTTCTTCAGTTAACGTCTGGTCCTGAATCGCTTCTTTAACTGTGCTTTCTACTACAATAGGCCTAGCCTGCAAAGCTGAATCCGTTAGCCCAATACCTAATACCTTTGTTTTGGCAGACAATTTTTCTATTCCATGTTCGTATGTCTTTTTAATGCCAGCGGTTAATAGATAGCCCCCTTTTGTGGCACTCAGTACCCGTGAAGCTTCGCTTGCAAATGCCTGTTGGCCAGCGGGTAAAATGGCTACCCCCGGATTCGTACAAAATTGCCCTACGCCTTGTGTTAAAGAGCTCACGTAAGCCTGAGCAAGGTCTTCGCCTCGTTCTTTCAAAATCCCTGGTAAAAAGAAAACCGGGTTTGTACTACCCATTTCGGCATATACCGGAATGGGCTCCTCTCGTTTTTGGGCAGCATCGTATAAGGCTTTACCCCCACGAAATGATCCTGTAAAGGCTACTGCTTTTACAAAAGGATGCCTAACCAAGCTCATACCTACTGCGGTTTGTGTGCCGTGTACCATCGAAAAAACGCCTTCGGGCATTTCGCAACGCCGAGCAGCCTTCAGGATTGCTTTTCCAACTAACTGACAAGTTGCCGGGTGAGCCGGATGAGCCTTAAAGATTACCGGGCAACCAGCTGCTAATGCAGAAACCGTATCACCACCTCCTACTGAAAAGGCAAAAGGAAAATTACTCGCTCCAAAAACGGCTACTGGGCCAATGGGCAACAGCATTTGTCGCAAATCTGGTCGAGGCAGTGGTTGTCGGTCGGGCAGAGCAGTATCCATGCGAGCTTCCACCCAGGAACCTTCACGCAATAATTCAGCAAAAAGCTTTAACTGTCCCGTAGTTCTCCCGCGTTCTCCTGTTAAGCGGGCTATTGGTAAAGCGGTTTCAAGATGAGCCGTCTGTAAAAGTTCATCGCCTATGGCCAGAATCTCTTCAACGATTGCCTCAAGAAAAGCGGCTTTATCTTTACCCAAAATCAAGCGGTACGTATCAAAAGCCTGATTGGCTAGAGCTACAGCCTGATTGATTTCCTGCTCAGTAGCATCAACAAAAGCGGGTTCTAACTTTTCAGCAACTGCCGGATTATACCCAAAGAATGTTTCTGTTCCCGCATTAGATTCCTGATAACCAATTAATTGCATGCGTTTTAGTATTAAGCACTTGTGCGTTAATGCACAAAGTCCGTTCGGGTACGTCTGAGTTTTCACCAGCCAACTCTATAGTAATTAGGCTGATACTTAACAATATTAGCTTTAATTGTGCGATATAGGTTCAGAGGTAAAGAGGATAAAAACGAAGAAAGCCCGTGTTAGTCACGAGCCTTCTTTGTTATAGTTAAAGATGATTATTTCGTTTGGCCAAGCCATTTAATTGAGCTTTTCCCTTCGGTTTCGTCAGAACTGGTCTTACGAGTAGCCCCACTTTTCTCGTCTAATACCGCACGCAAATCCACTAAAAATTTTCGTAATTCCAGTAGTGAATCAATCAGTTCGTTATTATTCTCCTGCTTAAATTCCTTATTTTCAATATACTTACGAGCTCCTTTAAGCGTGTATCCACGCTGTTCAACCAGTTCATAAATAATTTCCAATTGCTTTATATCTTCCTTTGTATACATCCGATCCCCCCCTTTATTCCGTTTCACTTTCGTTTTTAATGTGGGGAAATTATCAGTCCAGTATCTCACTTTTGAGATATCAAAAGAAAACTTTTCTGCTACTTCACGAATAGTATAATATCGTTTCTCGTCCGTCATAATCACCGCTTCTAATAGTTTCTGCTGAAGGTGTTACTACCCCAAACAAACGAAAGAATCTCACGAAAGAGTACGTCATTGTTACACTTTCAACTAAGGCTCGACACAAAAAACCGGCCGGTTAACCGGAATACACCTTAAAAATGCCTAATTTTTCTGTAAAATTATAATGTCAACCCATTAGTTTTTTCCATTTTTTTTTAAATCTCTGGTTATCAGTCAGAAAAAATAGAACCACACATCCTGCGTTTGGTGTTTACTAAAACATAGGCTCGCCGAAAAATTAAGTTACCTTTGCGGCCTCAATTGTGTTAGATGTACGATATACCGAACCGACGAATATATTTATGACTTCCAGAGAGATACGCCAGGCCTTTCTTGATTTTTTCGCTTCAAAAGGTCATTTGATTGTTCCCTCGGCCCCATTAGTAGCCAAAAACGACCCCACGTTAATGTTTAATAACTCAGGAATGGCCCAGTTTAAGGACTACTTCCTGGGGAATGGTACCCCCCCGGCCAAACGAATTGCTGATACTCAGAAATGCCTTCGGGTATCTGGAAAGCACAATGACCTGGAAGATGTTGGCTTTGATACGTATCACCATACCATGTTTGAAATGTTGGGTAATTGGTCGTTCGGTGATTATTTTAAGAAAGAAGCCCTGCACTGGTCCTGGGAATTGCTGACGGGCGTTTACCAATTACCAAAAGAGCGTTTATACGTTTCTGTATTTGGCGGGGATGAAAAAGACGGGGTTCCCTTCGATCAGGAAGCCTTTGATATCTGGAAAGAAATCCTGGGCAGCGAAGAACCTATTCTGTTGGGTAACAAAAAGGATAACTTCTGGGAAATGGGCGAGGTAGGCCCTTGTGGCCCCTGCTCGGAAATCCATATTGACCTACGCGACCAGGCTGAGGTTGATCAGACCCCCGGGAAAGATCTCGTTAATGCAGACCATCCACAGGTAGTTGAAATCTGGAATAACGTATTCATGCAGTTTGAACGGAAAGCCGATTCTTCACTTGTACCACTACCGGCCCGGCACGTGGATACTGGTATGGGTTTCGAACGGCTATGCATGGCTATTCAGAAGAAAAAATCCAATTACGATACTGACGTATTTACAGGTACTATTAACTTCATTGCTAAGGCTGCTAATAAAACCTACGGGGAAGAAAAATGGGCCGATATCGCCATGCGGGTCATTGCTGACCATATTCGGGCCATTGCTTTTGCAATTGCAGACGGACAGTTACCCTCAAACGTTCGGGCTGGCTATGTTATCCGCCGGATTTTGCGTCGGGCCGTTCGTTATGGTTATACCTATCTGGGTTTCCGTGAACCTTTCCTGTATTCCTTGATTCCCTTACTTTCTGAACAGTTCGACGGCGTTTTCCCTGAGTTAAAAGCTCAGCAGGATTTCGTTGCGAAAGTTATTCAGGAAGAAGAAGCCGCTTTTTTACGTACGCTTGAAAAGGGCTTAACGCTGCTGGATAAAATTCTGCAACCATCCATCCATAACCCACAGCAAATCATTGACGGTGCTACCGTTTTTGAACTCAATGATACCTTCGGGTTCCCGGTTGACTTAACGGCTCTGATTGCTCGTGAAAAAGGTTTTTCTATTGATGAGGCCGGGTATCAAAAAGCCCTTGCTGAACAGAAAAGCCGTTCACGTAAGGATGCTGCCACGGAGAAATCAGACTGGGTAGAATTAAACGAAGGTGGTAAAACCATCTTCCTGGGATATGACAAAACAGAAGCTAACGCCCAGATTGTCAAGTATCGGAAAGTAGAAGCCAAAGGGAAAACGCAATACCACGTTGTACTAGATCAAACCCCTTTTTACGCCGAATCAGGGGGGCAAGTTGGCGATACAGGCCTTTTAAGCTGGGGGAATACGGAAGTAGCCGTTATAGATACCAAGAAAGAGAATGACCTAAGCATTCATGTGGTAGAAGACGAAGAGTTTGAAGAAAAACTGAATGCTCTCGGGCCCAGGGTTAAGGCTAATGTTGATGCTTCTCGTCGAAAGTTAATTGCTTCCAACCATACCGCAACGCACCTTATGCATAGTGCCTTGCGTGAGGTACTAGGCTCGCATGTTGCTCAGAAAGGTTCTTTGGTTAGTCCAGACGTATTACGTTTTGACTTCTCGCATTTTACCAAAATGAGTGAGCACGAGTTAGCACAGGTTGAAAAACGCGTTAATGAGAAAATTCGTGAAAATATTGCCTTACAGGAAGAGCGGAACGTTCCGATTGAAGAAGCAAAGAAACGCGGAGCAACGGCCCTCTTCGGTGAAAAGTATGGTGATTTTGTTCGGGTAATCACGTTTGACCCCGCTTATTCCGTTGAGTTATGCGGGGGTACACACGTACCCGCCACGGGCGAAATTGGCTTGTTCAAGATTATCTCTGAAAGTTCTTCCTCTACGGGTGTTCGTCGGATTGAAGCCATCACTTCCGAAAAAGCCTTCCAGTTACTGGAAGAACAGACTGCCTTACTCGACCAACTGAAAGAGCTTCTCAAAACGCAGGATATTCTCAAATCCGTGCACGGCCTACTGGAAGAGAAATCCACCTTGCAAAAACGCGTAGATACGCTGGAAATTGAAAAGTTGAGTTCTGTTCGGGAAACCCTTCTTCAAAAAGTTACTGAGAAAAACGGATTGAACTTTGTAGCAGAACAGGTTGATGTTCCGAATGCAGATGCCTTAAAACAATTGGCATATCAACTGAAAGACAAAGTAGATAATCTGTTTGCCTTATTGGTAGCGGAAATAGGCGGTAAGCCTGCTTTAGCTTTAATGATCTCAGAAAATTTAGTAAAAGATCGTGGCATGAATGCCGGGCAACTGATTCGTGACCTGGCAAAAGAAGTAAAAGGTGGCGGCGGTGGCCAGCCTTTCTTTGCTACGGCTGGTGGTTCGGATGTTTCGGGTTTGCCTAATGTTTTGGCTAAAGTAGCGAGTTTGGTATAATATTTCTCCTCAAAAAGGCTCCGATTCGCGATGGAGTGCCCCCAGAAGTCAGAGACTAAAAAGGGGTCTTTTTGAGGAAAAACAACCCTTTAGCACAAAACCCCGGACGCAAGTTATCCATTCTTCTCAAGTTGCTTTACCAGCACTTCAAAATCTTTTGGGTAAGGGGCTTCTATTTTCACTTCTTCACCATTTAACAAATTGAATGTCAGTGAATAAGCATGTAAAGCCACTCGTTTCATCAGCGGCTGTTCGTCCGTATCTTTTTTCAGGTTAAAATGCCTTTTTAACTGAGAAAGATAAATAGGCTTGCCTCCATAGGTTTCATCTGATACGATAGGAGCTTTCAGGCACATAAGGTGTACCCGAATCTGGTGCATACGCCCCGTTATGGGCAGGCATTCCACGATGGTGTAATTCCGATATGCCTTTAGAGTAAAGAAAATCGTTTCAGCTTCTTTTCCTTTTGTCCGATCAATCTTCACTACACCGTCACGTGGTAAGGCCAGAATGGGTAAGTATACGGACTCTCCCTGAAAATTATGCACACCATTTACTACGGCATGATACCGCTTTACGGTTTCCCGATGCTCGAACTGCATGGATAAATGCCGATAGGCTTCTGGATTTTTTGCAATGGCTAATACGCCCGAAGTTTCTTTATCCAGGCGATGGCATAATTGGGCATCATCGCTGTATTGACGGGCTAATCGTAAGATACTCTGTGTATTTTCCGCCTGACGTTCATCAAGCGAAGCAATATATGGAGGTTTATTAATGACGATGTAATCTTCGTTCTCGAAAATAATTAAATCCTTAAAATCCAGTGGCTTCATGCGGCAAAGGTACAAATTTCAAAGTGTATCCGGTTTTCAGGAGTTAGTTTTCCGCTGAACCCTTCCTTACTAAACGCCTTTGCCTGGCACAATAAAAAATGTGTGCATACTTGCAATTCACTCAAAATATAGACCTGATTGAGTATTTTGCGGTAATTTTAGTCCATTTATGATTCTGCCTGCATGAATAACTTTGAATCTCGTATTGACCTAAGTGAGTTGTACCAAACTGTTGCTGATATTCGGGCAGAAGTAGGAAAAATCATCATAGGGCAACAGTCTATGATTGATTTGTTACTAACGGCTCTTTTTGCCGATGGACATGTGCTGATTGAAGGTGTTCCGGGCGTGGCTAAAACCTTAACAGCCAAGGTGCTTGCCAAAACCATATCCGTTGATTTTAGCCGGATTCAGTTTACACCTGATCTAATGCCTTCAGATGTTCTGGGGACCTCTGTATTTAACCCTAAACTGGCCGATTTTGAATTTAAATCAGGACCCATTTTCTCCAATATTATTCTGATTGACGAAATTAATCGGGCCCCAGCCAAGACTCAATCAGCGTTGTTTGAGGTAATGGAAGAACGGCAAATCACTAATGCCGGGCAAACCTATCGCATGGCTGCCCCATTTATGGTATTGGCTACTCAGAACCCGATTGAACAGGAAGGAACTTATCGTTTACCAGAAGCCCAGTTAGACCGCTTTTTGTTCAAAATTGTAGTGAATTACCCCACTTTGGAACAGGAAACGGATATACTGCGTGGCCATCACCAGCGGCAGGATCAGGTTTCTGATGTTAAGCCTATTCTCACGCAGGAGCAACTCCAGCTGCTTCGTAGCAAGGTTCAACAGGTGCTTATTGAAGATAAAGTCTTAACTTATATTGCTCAGCTTGTACACGAAACCCGTAACTCAAAGTTTCTGTATTTGGGAGCTTCGCCTCGGGCTTCGGTAGCGTTACTAAATGCATCAAAAGCACTTTCTGCATTACGGGGTCGCGATTTTGTTACTCCAGAAGATGTTCAGGAATTAGCTCCTTCTGTGCTTCGTCACCGGCTCATTCTTACTCCTGAAAAAGAAATGGAAGGCACAACGCCTGATGACATCATCGCTCAGATCATTAAGAAGATTGAAGTACCTAGATGAGTTTTCTACCGGTATTTAAACTCGACCTGGAATACGGAGCGACCTCAATAATTGCTTACCCAAACGGAACCGGGAGGCCGAACTTATTGCTTCTCCTGGTTCCGTTTGTTATTTTTTATATTAGTTGCGTAAGACCCAGCTCAAGCCCCCTTAGTTCGGCAAGGCCTCGCAAACGCCCGATAGCGGTATACCCCGGATTCGTTCGTTTCTCAGGGTTAAGATCATCCAGCATCCGATGCCCATGATCGGGTCGCATAGGTATATTAACGTCCGAGCGGCCTTCTGCTTCACGCCGTTTCATTTCTTCCACCGCCGCTTTCATCACTTCATACATATTGGCATGGCCTTCCAGGTGATTGGCTTCGTGGAAAGTCTCCGGCACTTCGTCAATTTCCCGATGTACACTCCTGAAATGCAGGAAATGCGTACGCGGACCAAACTCACGTAACATGGCAGGCATATCATTATCAGCCCGTACGCCAAAACTTCCCGTACAAAAGGTTAATCCATTGGCGGGTGAATCTACCGCTGCGAACATCTCACGTACGTCACTTGCTGTGCTCAATACCCGTGGAAGCCCTAAAATTGGTCGTGGAGGATCATCCGGGTGAATACACAGATTAACGCCTACTTCTTCCGCCACCGGAACAATAGCTCTCAGGAAATAATAGAGGTTCTGGCGAAGTTCGAAATCCCCAACTTCCACATAATAATCCAGCACCTTCTGGAATTGCTCCACCGTAAAACTCTCTTCCGAACCAGGTAATCCAGCGATCACATTTCGAATCAGTTGAGCCTTCTGACTCTCCGACTGGGTCTTAATATAAGCCTCTGCCCGTCTGATGAAATCTTCCGAATAGTCCTTTTCAGCTCCAGGCCGTTTCAACAAAAACAACTCAAACGCCGCAAATGCAACCGCGTCAAAACGTAAGGCTTCTGAACCATCAGGCACCACATAAGCCAGGTCTGTACGAGTCCAGTCGAGCACTGGCATGAAGTTGTAACAAACCGTTTTGATACCATTAGCCGCCAGATTACGTAGGGTCTGCTGGTAATTCGCAATGAGCTGATCACGATCGGGCATAGCCCGTTTGATATGTTCATGAACGGGGACACTTTCCACAACGGCCCATTCCAAACCAGCGGCTTGTATGAGTGTTTTGCGAGACTCAATGGCTTCAGAAGGCCATACTTTCCCATTAGGAATGTCATGTAAAGCGGAAACAATTCCAGTAGCCCCGGCCTGACGAATGTCGCGTAAACTCACCGGGTCCTTAGGGCCAAACCATCGAAAAGACTGTAATAAAGGCATAGAGAAAATAAAGGCAAAAAACCACCGGATGGTTTCTGCCCCAGAGTTATTAAAGTGAAACGCCGCGTTTCCAGGGAATAAAATCATCCTGACCCAAGCGAACGGAATGAGGCTGTACTATGCCACTGGCAACCTGAATAACATAATCCAGAATACGTTCACCAGCATGTTCAATAGTTTCTTCACCATCAATAATAGTACCACAGTTAATATCGATGATATCATTCATCTTTCGATACAGTTTCGTGTTGGTAGATAATTTAATGACGGGAACAATAGGGTTACCAGTGGGCGTACCTAAACCCGTTGTGAATAATACTACAGTAGCTCCTGAAGCCACTTCAGCGGTAGTACTTTCTACATCGTTACCAGGAGTACAAACCAGGTTTAACCCCGGTTTAGTAATTTTTTCGGGATAGTCTAATACGTCTACTACGGGTGAGGTACCGCCTTTTTTAGCAGCTCCCGCCGATTTAATGGCATCTGTAATTAAGCCATCTTTGATATTACCGGGTGAAGGGTTCATATAGAATCCTGAACCTACTGCCTCGGCCCGGTCGTTATAAACCTTCATTAAGGAGTTAAAACGCAAAGCAATCTCTTCCGTTACACAACGATCGGATAGTTCCTGTTCTACGCCACACAATTCAGGGAATTCGCTTAGGATTACACTTCCACCTAATGAGACTAATAGATCAGAAGTATGCCCAATAGCAGGGTTAGCTGAAATACCCGAGAATCCGTCCGAGCCGCCACATTCCAGGCCAATGACTAATTTAGATAAGGGTGCTGGTTGACGCTCAATTTTATTCGCTTCAATTAACCCGGCAAAGGTCTGCCTGATTGCAGAGGCAATCAGTTTTTCTTCAGAGCCAATTTCCTGTTGTTCAAAGATTAGCAAGGGCTTTGAAAAATCAGGATCACGCTTGGCAATTTCTTCTTTCAGAATAGATACCTGAGCATTTTGGCAACCAAGACTCAATACCGTAGCTCCGGCTACATTGGGGTGTGTTACGTAACCCGCCAGCAATCCACACAAAGCCTGAGCATCAGAACGAGTCCCACCACAACCCATTTCATGATTCAGGAATTTCACACCATCCACATTCGGAAAAAGACGGCTACTGGTCTGGTTATCTTCTTCCACCAGTAAATCGGCTTCTAAAATTTCAGCAATCGATTTACCTGATTTGTATAAGCTCACTAATTGGTCCGTCTGTTCTTTCCAAACCTGGTTTTTAGCATAACCCAACGAATCCACCAGGGCCTCTCGCATTACTTCCAGATTTCGGGTTTCGCAGAAAACCATCGGTAATACAATCCAGTAATTACCCGTTCCGACACTACCATCGGCACGGTGATAGCCCTGGAAAGAACGTAACGTAAATTTTGAAGTGTCAGGTTGTTCCCAATTCAGTTTACGGGAGCCTAGTCCGAAGGGTTCTGATGCATGACGAGTATTAAACGTATGCATTAATCCTCCGCGTGGAATAAACTGCTTGGCTTTGCCAACCAGTACACCATACATAGTAATTTCTTCATCGACGGCCCGGTCTTCCGTCAGAAATTTATGTTTTGCTGGAATGTCATCAACCAGCTCATAATCCGTTCCCCCAAATGGTATTATCTCTCCTTTTTTCAGATCGGTGAGAGCCACGATCACATTATCTGCGGGGTGCACTTTTAACACTCGTTGTTGCATCGGAATATTCTTTTTTTTAGAAGAACAGAACCCTGTATTGCTACCCGGAATTTACAAATAAAAGCCATTTTATGCCAGCGTGGCTTCCAGGGCAGCCCGCGGATCGGCCTGTAGCTGTTCAACATTGGCAGTTACCTGTTCGGCAAAGCCTGGTAGCAGGTTCAGGTCTGTCCCCCAAAAGTCTTCATTTCCTAATACTTCTGAAATAGCCCCATTACGATTCCACCACTCATAATACCAAGCCGCCGGCTCATCCTGAATCAGGTATGATTCGCCATGGCGTTCACCATAATACTTCCCTGCTTCTTCTTTGACAGGTTTCATAAAGACAATGTAAGCAGCAAAACCTAAGGCAAATCGCTTCGGAACCCCTCCCCCCTGTTCATAATGTTTAAGCAGCATTGGGATATTCCGGGTTTTCATCTTGGAAGTATAATATAACGTTATACTGAGTAACTTATGTTCCAGAAAAGGATTACGAAAACGATCTAACAGGCTTGCTCCATAAGCATGAGCTGATTCCAGATCAATGGGGTACGGAATCGAAGGAGCTAATTCATCAAACATTAACTCTTTTACATACCGAGCCGACAGCGGGTCGGCCATGCTCTGGCGAACAGCATTCTTACCGGAAATAAAATTCAAGCCACAGGTCAACGAGTGAGAGCCGTTCAGCAGACGTAGCTTTAGTTCACGATATCGATCAACATCTGGCTTGATAATAACGCCGATGGCGTTTGGTTCATCCAAGCCTACCTGATCAAACGTTAATACTGCTCTTACTTTCTCATCACCTTCAATGGCCCAAAGCCGATAAACTTCCGAGACACAAAGTAAATCATCTTCATAGCCTAGTTTTTCCTGATACTCGGTCTGATCTTTGGCATTAGGTTTACCGGGTACAATACGGTCTACGAGTGAGTTACAGAATTTATTAGCGGTGTCCAGCCAATCAGTAAAAGCGTCTTCCAGTTTAGCTCGTACGGCCAATTCCAAGCAAATCCGGCGTAAATTAGTTCCATTATCAGGCACTAACTCCGTTGGCACAATTACCATACCACTTTCTGCGGAACCATTAAAAGCTTTCCAGCGAGCATACAGAAAAGCCGTTAGTTTCCCCGGAAATGATTTTGGAGGAGTAGCAAATAAGTCTTCGCCTTCCTGTAATTGGATTCCTACCTCTGTTGTGTTGGAAATCACAATCTGCATTTCGGGACTTGCAGCACAGGCCAGAATTTCTGCCCACTGGCTGGGGGCCGCTAAGGTGCGTGAAATACTGGCATTAACAATATATTCCTCAACGGGTTCTCCGTTATTCAAACCGCGAATGACTTGTGTGAACAATTGATCCTGTTTACCAAACTCAGAGGTATCTGTTCCCGTTGATTTAACCACGACAATGCGACCGTTAAAAACGCCCTGACGGTTCGCAGCGTCTACGAAATAGTCACATAAGCCCCGCAATAAAACTCCAGTACCGAATTGCAGGATTCGTTCAGGTAATTCAAAAAGTGACGCTTCTGGAATTTGTACGGGTACTGAAGCCGAAATTTTGGACAAGTTTTCGCGGGAAAGCAACATAAGTAAGAAATTTGACAGGTTCTTAAAGACGGGCAAGTCGCACGTCGGTTTTTTTCATACAAGCAATTGTATCGGAATGACGGGCGAAAGCCTTCAATACCCTGAAGAAAAAGAAACGATGGAAGCAGGAACTTCAAAGAATAATCCTTTACTACCCGAAAATACTGTATTCACCAATGAGTTGGTACTCACTCAGGATGGTAGCCATACCCTGTATTCGGCACGGTTTAACCAGTGGTATCATTCCATTCACGGAGCACTGGAAGAATCAAAACGTATCTTTCTGGAACTCGGTCTGGAATATGCGTTATCGATATGGCCAGATAAAAAAAAAATCCGAATCCTGGAAATGGGTTTTGGAACGGGCTTCAACGCTTTATTAACGTTTTTGGCCACTCAAAATCTTCCCATTACTGTTCACTATACTAGTTTGGAGGCTTATCCTATTCCACAGGAGGAATATCAGAAGCTTAACTATGACGAGGTGATGCATACCTCTATTCTTCAGCGTTTGCACGAAGCCGAATGGAATACCGATGTTACCCTTACGGAAACATTCATTCTACATAAGATCCATACTCCTGTTGAAGCCTATCTAGACAGGTTCTTTCAGGCGGAACCATTTGATGTAGTATATTACGATGCGTTTGCTCCAGGCTCACAACCCGAACTCTGGACCTCGGACATTTTTCAGGGAATTGCCAAACGCCTGCACGTAAATAGCATTTTAACTACTTACTCAGCCAAAGGAGAGGTTCGCCGAGCTTTACAAGCTGCTGGTTTTCGAGTAGAAAAGCATCCAGGGCCAGGTAGAAAACGGGAAGTAGTCAGAGCCATTTGTACAAATCTGTAAAGGAGAATGGAATTTTGACAGTCGTTTTAAGACATTTTGTCATTAATAAATTTTAAAAATTGAAATTGATAGACATTTTGTCATCATTTACTCAAATTTAAGTATTGGCACATCTGTTTTTTAAGTACAATCGTCCGAACGTTTTAAAGCGTTCAGGAAAAACAGAACTTAACTAAAAACACATATAGCCATGTCACTCGTTAAATTTCATCAGCCTTCTTTACATCGTTTTTTCAATGACGACTTCTTTAATTCATTCAACGTGCCTGCTTCTAAAAACGACTGGAACAGCTTACCTGCTGTAAACGTCAAAGAAAACGAAGGTACCTTCCAGCTTGAAGTAGCGGCTCCTGGTTTAAAGAAAGAAGACTTTAAGATTAGTGTTCACGAAAATCGCCTCGTTATTTCGGCTAAAAAAGAAACAAAAAGCGAAGAAACACAAGAACAGTATAGCCGTAAAGAATTCAGCTACAATAGTTTCCAAAGGTCTTTCGTTTTACCCAAGACCATTGACGGCGAAAAAATTGAAGCTACTTACACCGACGGTATCCTGAGCGTAACACTTCCTAAAAAAGAAGAAGCAAAAGCTCAACCTCGTGAAATTTCAGTAGCATAAGCGTTTTCTCCTAATATTTAAACGAGCAGAGAGTAACCCTCTCTGCTCGTTTATCCTTGTAAACCATTCATTTATTCAGATAAGTGTTGTTAAAAAATCTTAATCCTTATACTTTCGTAACGCTTTTTTATTGTTTCGCGTTAGAGACAGAAACTGGAATAATAATTTTAACATTTGCTTAGTCGATTTGGAGCACTGCTACCCAAACTTTTAAATTTCCCTCTCCAAACAAGTACGGCAGCTATGAAGAATACCAATTGGAAACCCCTAGCCTTAGTAGGCGTGTTGAGCAGTGGACTCACTCTAGGAGGAGCTCACCTGCTTGGCTTAGATTCTCGCCACGATGTAATTTTAACCGAAGCCAGTTCTTCGGGATCGAACGTTAAGTTTACGGCTTCCCCAACTGCCTTACCCGGTGATTTTGTTGGAGCCGCAGATAAGTCAACCCCCGCCGTTGTCCACATTAAATCGAAAATTGTCCGGAATGTACGCCAACAGCGTTTGCCAAGTATTTTTGATTTCTTTGGTGGCGATGAAGATTTCTTTGGTGGTCGGCAAGCTCCTCAGCAACGTCAGCAAGGCGAAGCCTCGGGCTCGGGCGTAGTCATCAGTCCTGACGGATACATTGTAACGAATAATCACGTAGTGGCTGATGCTTCTGAATTAGAAGTTGTATTAAGTGACCGTCGTAAATTCAAGGCAAAGGTGGTCGGAGCTGACCCCAACACCGACATTGCCGTGATTCAGATTGAAGGTAGCAAAGTTCCTGATAACTTACCCTATTTGCCCTTTGCTAACTCAGATGATATTAAAGTAGGTGAATGGGTATTAGCGGTAGGTAACCCTTTCAACCTGGAATCGACCGTTACTGCTGGTATTGTTAGTGCCAAAGGCCGTTCAATTGGCATTATTGGTGATAACGATAAAGCCCAAAGCCCAATCGAAGCCTTTATTCAAACCGATGCTGCCGTAAACCCTGGTAATTCAGGTGGTGCACTGGTTAACCTGAAAGGCGAACTAATTGGTATTAACACCGCTATAGCGGGCGGTGCCACTGGTACGTACGTAGGTTATTCATTTGCGGTTCCTTCCAATCTGGTAAAAAAAGTAGCCGGCGATCTGCTCAAGTATGGTAACGTTCAACGCGGTTACCTGGGCGTTTCGAAAATGGAAGAAGTAGATGAAAAACTTGCCAACGAACGTGATTTAAAAACAAACACAGGCGTTTACTTCGGCACCTTCGGTGAAAATCCAAATGCTAGTGCTGCTAAAGCCGCCGGGTTGAAAATTGGTGACGTAATCGTGAAAGTAGACGGCCGTGACGTAACGGGTATTCAGAAATTGGTTGAATTAGTTGGTCAGCACAAACCCGGTGATGTGATCGTTGTAACCGTTAATCGTGATGGTCAATTGAAAGACTTCAACGTTACCCTGAAAAATATGGAGGGTAGCACCACCATTACGAAATCTCCAGTTTCTTCACTGGTACAGATTGAATCGATTGGTGCTAAACTTGATAATGTTAACTCAAACGAAAAAGCCAAGTTTCATATCAACGGCGGAGCAAAAGTAGTTGAAGTATTGCCCGACGGCTGGATGGAATATCAGGAAGTGCCAGTAGGCTTTATCATTACAAAGATTGATGATACAGCCGTAAAAGATGCGAAACAAGTGGGTGATCTTCTGGCAAATCGGAAAGGGCGTGTTCGTATCATTGGTATTGATCCTTCAAACGGACAACAATACCGGATTGACGGAACACTGCGATAATGCTGCCCAATAATAAAAAATCCCTACTATCAATTGGTAGGGATTTTTTTTATGCCGTATTTGAAAATAGAAAATGTACTTATACTTATGTACTTTTGTTAACCAAAGTAGTCTCTGAATTTTATGTCATCAAAAAAACTGGATATTGCCGCGGTTGAGTCTTACGCGAAGTCTTATGCTACTCAACTATGCAACGCGTATTTTGCTCATTACGACCGGGTAAACGGCGAAACGCTTTTACGTTTCAGTGACATTCCTCAGGTAAATCTTTTTGTATTACGAGATTTATATGAGACATGGAAAAAAACAGCTGTTACTTTCCGAAGCCCTTACTTTAATTTTGAAAATGAAGAAGTTAAAACTGCTCTACAAACGTTTTTAAATATCGTTTCAAGGCATATTTCGCTTGGCAGAGCCGAACTGGAACCTCTTTTAGGTAAAGCGTCTCATGAAACGTTAGAGCTACTACTTCAACCCGAAGATTACTTTGAAGGCTGGTTAAGAGAGTTACCCGACTTTCAGTTAAAGGCCGATGATTTCAAACCTGCCCTAAAGTACACTCGCCTGCACACAGGTGTGTTGAAAGATCTTCAGGATCGTCTGGGTAGTTCGCCGAGTGTGTATACCACACAGGCACTGCAATGGCTCAAGGAATCACTGCCCACCCAAACCCAACCCCCAGAAGAAACACTTGCTGCTTTTTCTGCTAAAGTGCCATTACAGATTGACTCACTGTATAAAAGCAGATACGTTGCCCCGGCAGAAAGCCCTCTAAGCGATAGTTTCTTCAAACAAATTACTCCTACTGAAGCTAACGTTTCAACCCCGATTACTCGCACGGCAGAAATACCTACTCCTTATGCAGCGAATAGCGAACCTTATGTAACCATTGGTGAGCCAACTATTGTGCCGCAAACGCCCCAAATAACGTCAGCCGAAGACGTAACGGTTAGCCTGAATGATCAGGTGTCTACGTTCAATGAGAAACTTAGAAAAGAAAAAGCGGGAGATTCGTTTGCTAGTCAGTTTATGCATAAACCGATTGAAAGCATTCATAGTTATATCTCCCTGAATCATAAATTCATCTTTATCAATCAGCTTTTTAAGGGTGATTCCGCTGCCTATCATCAAGCTGTCGACGAACTTGAAAAGGCATCGAATTTTGATAAAGCCAAGGAAATCATGAATCAGACATATGCTACAAAATATAACTGGCGAGCCGTAGTAGACGAAGCGGATGACTTCTACGAAATTGTTCGCAGACGATTTAACGGATAAAAAAGCCTCAGCAGTTTGGACTAGCCCGCCAAAGTTGGGCGGACTTAAAGACAAAGAGCCCGGTTGAATACCGGGCTCTTTGTCTTTAATGAAGTTTTATAATAGTGATTTTGCCACCATATCTTGCTTAAGAGCCTCTAATACGGATAGTTATGGAGATAATAAAGCCCGGATTTTAGAGTCCCAAAGAAATTTAAATCCAAAACGGGGATCTTCCTTTTAGTCGCTAACTTCTGGCGGGCACCTCCAGCTCTTTTGTTTGGGCAGTTCTTTCTAAAATCCGGTTATGGCCGACCTACGGATCGCCTCATTAATCATCTCTCCAAACTGTGTACGAATATTTAACTGACCAATTTTAGCATTATTCCGCGTTGGATACACCCTATTAGACAGGAAGATGTACAAGGTTTTCGTTTGCGGTTCTACCCATACGAATGTTCCTGTAAACCCTCCATGCCCATAACTTAGGGGGCTCGCCGACGGAGGACCTGATAACCCTGGCTTGTGGCGGTCAGGCTTATCAAAACCAATACCTCGACGGCTGTTCACTTCAACCGGAAAAGGATAGGAGGTCCATTGCTTAATGGTTTGCTCTTTAATAAACCGTTGTCCACCATAAGTTCCGCCATTCAAATACATTTGATAGAGTTTAGCCAGGTCATTTGCATTTCCAAACAAACCAGCGTGTCCGGAAATTCCCGCCAGCATACTTGCACCTTCATCATGTACACGACCATGAACCAGCTCTTTCCGGAAAAAAGTATCGTTTTCGGTTGGAGCAATCCGGTCCAGTGGGTAGAAACGCCGTGGGTTGTAGGTCAAAGTCATAGCCCCCATTGGTTCATAGAAGGTCTTTTTAAGATAATCTTCCCATTTCTGACCCGTAATCCGCTCTACAATTTGTGGATAGAGATAGTACGATAAATCACTATAAACATATCCCTGTTTGGGGTTGACCGGAGAATCTTCGATCTGCCTGAAAAGTTTTTTCCGATAACGACGATGCAGGAATAAATGGTCTCCTACCGCAATCGGATACTTACGGCTCTCGACGGCACTAAATGTCTTGGGTTTCCAGCCCGTGCGGCTGGTAGAATCCAGGGTTGTTTGCCATAGGGGAAGTGAAGCCTTTAAACCCGCCTGATGCGTCAGAATATCAATCAGTTTCAGATTTGCCTTATTGGATTTTCTCCATTTAGGAAATAACTCCCCTAACGTCATATCGAGGCGAAATTTACCTTCATCCTGCAACCGCATCAGTGCAAGTGCCGAAGCACTCACTTTCGTTACTGAAGCCAAATCATATAAATCCGTTTCCCGAACAGGCTGTGTACTTTCATAGGTTTGCGTACCATAAGCTTTCTTGAAAATTACTTCCCCATCCTTGGCCACCAGCACTGAAGCTCCCGGATATGCTTTTGCAAGTAGTCCCTGGTTAACAATGGAGTCAAGTTTGGGAAATAAAATGCGTGAATCTACTCCTACATCTTCTGGCAAGCCATATTTAAAACGATTCATGGATTCCATCGTTAATCCATCCCCAAATTTGAAGTTTGCATTAACGGTTACGGGTAACTGCCCATTTGCTCCGATTCCTCCGCCTACGAGTTGAGCAGCGAGCTCCTGCATAACTGCTGTTTCCTGATAGGTTATAATCAGACCTTTCGCTTTTTCAATCCCGGGCAAACTATTAAGCACATATGGATTGCCAAAAAATACATAAGCCGCATTAGGCAACCCAACAAAAGTCTGAGCCAGTTTTAAATTGGGTGCGGGCCAGGTATTCGCCGATCGTAATGAGGGGTTATGAAGCGATACCAGCACCAGATCATACTTTATAAGTTTTTTCCTGATTTGCGTAAGCTTCGTTTCAGGAGTGGTCAGGTCTACCCGGAACGTATCGGCAGGTAAATAGTTCATAACCATTGCCTGAAAATTCGTTGGATTGATGCTCCCCTGTGCAGGAGTCCCTACGCTGATCACGGCTACTTTCGTGGTAGCTAAGTTCTTGACAGGCAAAATTTTACCTTCATTACGAAGTACGGTTAAGCTTCCTTCCGATAGCTTACGAGCCAGTGAATTACCAACGGGTTTATCCAGATCATCCAGTAAATGATCGAGTGGAGCCGGGCGATACTGATCGAGTTTCAGCCAGGCTTTAGCCCGCAGAATACGCCGTACTTTATCGTCCAATTCAGCCATGGTTAGCTCACCCGAAAGAATCGCATTTTTAATGGCCTGAAACATGACAGGAACATCCGTAAAGGTCTCCAGCACATCATTCCCCGCTAATAATGCTTTTACGCCTGCCACACCGGGGGGATAATGTTTGGCAACTCCCTGCATTTCCATAGCATCTGTAAAGATTAGCCCCTGAAAGCCCAGTTCTTTGCGTAGTAAGTCCGTTACAATAGGTTTTGATAACGTAGATGCCTGATTTAGTGTTGGATCCAGGCTGGGAATGCTAAGGTGGGCAATCATCACACCGTTAAGGCCACTCTGGATTAATCGTTTAAAAGGATAAAGCTCCACCGAATCCAGACGAGCCCTGGAGTGCAGAATGACGGGTAAGTCAGCGTGCGAATCCACATCGGTATCACCGTGGCCGGGAAAGTGCTTGGCCGAGGTTATCAATCCGGCATCCTGCATTCCCCGCATATAAGCAGTGGCTTTTCGTAATACCTCTTCCCGATTTTCCCCAAAAGACCGGAAACCGATTATCGGGTTTTTAGGATTGTTATTAACGTCAGCAACGGGAGCATAATTGACATGAATACCTGCCCGGCGGCATTGCTCACCGATTTGACGCCCCATTCGGTAAAACCAATCATCATTCCCCCGAATGGCCCCTAGTGTCAGAGCATAGGGATATCGAATGGTGCTGTCTAAACGCATGGTTAAGCCCCACTCCAAATCTTCTCCCATCATCATGGGCACGGCTGATACGGCCTGAAGTTCGTTAATCATGGCGGTCTGGCGGGTTGGTTGGTTCGTAAACCATACTAAACCACCTATTTTGTACTCGCGTACCCAGCTTTTAAGTTTATCCTGATCATAAGGCTGATTCGTAAAATTGGCCCGCGGCATCATTAGCTGACCGATCTTTTCATCAAGGGTAAGCTGGGCAAAAACAGAGTCTGCCCAGTGATGGTTACCTCTTGTAAAGGGTTGTTGAGCAAACGACGAGCCGGTCACCAGTAGAGCAGCCAGTAAAGAAATGAAACGTTTCATGGCGACAAAAATAGGTATTGACGGTGAGTTTGGAGGAATTACAAAAATTTATCTATAATCATTGGTCACTATTGAGAAATATTTTAAGATTATTCTTAAGATTTACCAAATAAAAAACTGTTAACATTTACATTACCTCACTTAATTCAATGGCAGGAAACCAATAACTTATACTTTGGAAAGATAAGAAAATCTGAACTTTACGTACTGGTTTCCGTTTTTGAAGATGCTTAGCACTGGGTGTCGGAGCAGAAATACCGGAAATTCCCTGACGACTGGCTGGCTACCCACCAATTGCACCAATAACAGACGAATTCAATTCTGAAAAATGGTTAATTACCTGATCTGCCCGGCTCAAGTCCTGACGTTTAGAGTGTTCGCTGTTATAACCAATGCAATAAATCCCTGCTCCTTTCGCAGCCAATACGCCATTGGTTGAGTCTTCAATAACAATACATTGTTCTTTGGAAGCTATTGATAACGAAGCGGCATAGTTAAAAATCGCCGGATCGGGCTTTGATTTCGGGAAGTCTTCCCCACTTACAATGGCCGAAAAATAGGGACTAAGCCCAAACCGACGAAACACCCGATTGATGGTTACGTTAGCCGCTGAAGAGGCAAGGATAAGTTGAAAATTATGAGCATATAAATCTTCAATCAACGTGCGAACACCCTTTAATAAATCCAGGTCTTCTTTATGATCAAAAGCATCATTAAAAATTTCCCGCTTGCGATTGACTAACTCAGGTACCGACTGGGTTAAGCTGAACTT
>JASGGE010000048.1:0-24432 GCA_047605205.1 Siphonobacter sp. | reverse complement strand
TGAGTAAATTAATGTCTAATTAACCGGATATTTCTTGCTATTTTACTGACACGTCATGCTACTTAATTACTTCATATCGTTCTGTTTTCTTACTTCATTATGAGATCATTTTTTTCCGTTTTACTCTGTTTTCTAATTGGTGAAGGGGCCTGGGCTCAAGCTCAGGAACCAGAGAATCTAGGAACGGCTGTTAATTCGGAATTTTCTGAAATTCAGCCCGTTATTTCCCCTGACGGATATACTTTGTATTTCAGTCGGGTTAACCATCCTCAGAATGGTAATAAAAAAAAGGGGAGTCAGGATGTGTGGTTGTCTGAACGGTTAAGTTCCTCGCCCTGGACCAATGCCCGGCGAATGCCCAATCCGGTTAATGGGGAAGAACACAATGTTATATACAGTATTACCCCCGATGGAAATACAATTCTGACCCACTGGGTAGAAAAAACGGGAGAAGATCTGAAAATACGCGGTTTTGCTACCATGCGGAAATTGGCGGCGGGCTGGGAACGTCCTAAAAAGCTTGAAATAGATGGCCTGGAAGGCATGAACAAAGGCTATTACCAATACGGTTTTCTGGCCAGCGACGGTAAAACCCTCTTACTGGCGTTCTCGGAAAAGAAAAACAGCAAAGAGTCTGATCTCTATGTGAGTTTCCAGAATAAGCAGGGGAAATGGTCAAGACCGATGAGTTTAGGGAAAGACATTAATACCGCAGGCGATGAAACAACGCCCTTTCTGGCGGCTGACGGAGAAACCCTCTATTTTTCAAGTGATCGGGAAGGCGGTTTAGGCTCTAATGATATTTGGGTATCCTACCGACTTGACAAAACCTGGCAACGCTGGAGCAAGCCAGAAAACCTGGGTGCTCCTATCAATACACCGGGGTTTGATGCTTATTTTACACTGCCTGCTTCGGGCGAGTGGGCGTATTTCGTAACGTCAAAAGAAGGTAAGGCGGATATTGTACGAGTGAAATTTCAGAAACAGGTTCCACCAGCTACAGCACCGCCGACCATCGCTCAAACCATTGATAAACCCACTACCGCTGACCCGGACATTGGTCGCGTACCCAGTAGCACTAGGAAATCTAACCAGGTGGTTATGCTAAGTGGGAAAATGTATGATGCAAAAACTAAAAAAGTACCAGCTAATGCCAAGATTGTATACGAAAGCCTGCCCGATGGCACGGAACTTGGTACATCCATCCCGGATCCGGTAACGGGTGAATATAAAATCGTATTGCCATATGGAAAGAAATATGGCATTCGACCTGATCTTGACGGGTACGTTGGGAAGGCACAAAACCTGGATCTGAGTAAAATGCAGGGTGGATATCTGGAATTACCGGATCGTGATCTGGTGGTGACGAAAATTGAGGAAGGAGCAAAGGTAGCTCTGAATAACGTTTTCTTCGAAACGGCTAAAGCAACACTCCAGGCTGAATCATTCCCTGAGTTAAATCGGGTTGTAGAATTAATGAACCGTCAGAAAAATATGATCGTTGAAATTGACGGTCATACCGATAGTGATGGTACCGATGAAGCCAATCAGAAACTCTCTCAGGATCGGGCAGAATCCGTCCGAAACTACCTGATTTCAAAAGGTATTGTTGAATCCCGAATCGTAGCGAAAGGCTTTGGTGAAAATAAGCCCATTGCCACCAATGATACCCCAGAAGGCAAACAGCAAAACCGTCGCGTAGAATTTGTAATTCTGAAAAATTAATCAGCGGGCATAAAGAACTCTGTAAAGAGCCTAGATTTGTTAGTCATACTAATTCTAGGCTCTTTATGTTTCGGAACGACGTGAATTTAGAAACACTCGCCATTCAGGTTACCCGCTTTCATGATGCGAATGCCGCCGCGGTTTCGGCACCTATCTATCTAAGCTCTACGTTTGAACGGGATGCCGAAGGAAACCTGCCGCATGGTTATTTATATAGTCGGAGTAATAACCCTAACCGCGATGCTTTAGAGAAAAGCCTAGCTATTCTTGAAGGCGGAACCCTAGGCTTAACCTTTGGTTCGGGCATGGCCGCTATTGCTGCGGTTTTTCAGGCATTTCGCCCCGGTGATCATGTCATCACTACTCCTTTTGCTTACTATGCTGCTCAGCGATTGTTGGTGGATATCTTTCAGCCTTGGGGGTTAGAATTCTCTTTGGTAGATACTTCGAACATAGAAGAAGTCGAAAAAAACATTCGGCCCACCACCAAATTGTTTTGGCTCGAAACCCCGAGCAATCCACTCCTGCACATTACCGATCTGGAAGCTATGGCTCGTTTAGCCCATTCAGTAGGGGCCATTTGTGCGGTAGATAACACCTGGGCCACACCCATATTGCAAAACCCGATCGAGCTAGGAGCTGACATCGTAATGCATTCTACCACCAAATACTTTGGCGGCCATTCTGATGTATTAGGCGGAGCCTTAGTACTAGCTCAGGAAAGCGAATTGTCGCAGCGGCTACGACAAATTCAGAATCTGACGGGCGGTATTCCTTCTCCATTTGATTGCTGGCTGATTTCACGGGGCATTCAGACGATGCCTTTGCGGGTAAAAGCTCAATCGGCGAGTGCTCTGCCCATTGCTCAATGGCTCGAAACGCATCCGGCTGTAGCCCGGGTATACTATCCAGGGCTCATGAGCCATGCAGGGTATGAGATTGCCAAAACCCAAATGAAAAATGGGTTTGGTGGTATGTTATCCTTTGAAGTAAAAGGAGGGTTAACCGAAGCCAGGAAAGTGGCCGGAGCACTAAAAATCTTTACCCAGGCTACTAGTCTGGGAGGGGTAGAAAGCCTGATTGAGCCTCGTAAAATCTACGAAGGACCCGACAGCCCAACGCCTGACGGCTTGCTAAGAGTATCCATCGGGCTGGAACATCCTGATGATCTGATTGCCGACCTTGATCAGGCGTTAAAAAAACTTAATTAGTGTTAATAAAAGCATGAGGCTAAATCTTTTTTAATTAGATAATATTCTGATATTTAGTTGTTTAATTATTGAAATTTATTCATTTTAGATAAAATAATCAAATGAAGGGTTAGCAATTTTCTAACCTCAGAATACGTTCTCATGTTATATAACTCAGAAGAAACAGTACGCTACTTCTTCCGAAAATAAAGGAAAGTTTTCCTGTATAAGCCATGAAATCCATTATGATTGCCGCCAGTTTGCTAGTAAGACTGGCGGCTTGCTTTTCTGCAATGTAAGTATGGTCAGACCATGACCAAACCGCCAACTTTTACCCTATTTTAGTGAAAATCAGATCCCAGTGGTGATTAGTCGGCTCGTACAAAAACGAGATACACAGAATTTATTCATTCCAAACCGTTAGATTTTTAAAATAAATACCTGAACTTTTCTTATAAAATGATATAATCTTCTTTAATATGGCATATTTAAAGAAGATTTATATATTCTAAACATGCAAAAAGAAATATTAAACTTATATTAGCTTATCATAAAGCTTAATCGCTGCCAGCCTTAAAAGTATATTTTATGATTCCTGTAGCCATGCGGGAAGCTTTTAACCGCATTTCACCTTTATCCGAAACGGATTGGCTCTATCTTAATACCCATGTTGAAACAGTTCATTTGAAAGGACGGGATATACTGTTGCAAATTGGGCAAGTTGAAAATTACCTATACTTTATAAATGAGGGTCTTTTGCGGTTTTATATCAAAAAAGACGAACGCGAGATAAGCCTTGATTTTGTTGAACAAAAGCAAATATTTTGTTCATTTATTTCTTATGTCGGTCGAATGCCTTCAGAAGTATGTATTCAGGCTTTGGTGCCAGCTACTGTTTATCGAATTCATTTCGATGTGGTAGAAAAACTATTGGATGAATCGAAATGTTATGAACGTTTTGCCCGGCTATTGGTGGGGTCGCTGTACTTGAGAAAATTGCAGAAAGAAATTAATTTACTCACTAGAAGTGCCGAAGAAAATTATGCTTCTATTTTACTGGAAACGCCTCAGGTAGTAAAAGATATCCCTGTAAAAGATATGGCTAGTTATTTAGGGATTCATCCTGATAGCTTAAGCAGAATTCGTAGAAAATTAATCAGGACAAAGCTTTAAGCTATTCAAAAAGACATTTTAACAAAATACCGTCAAAGCAACATTTTCTGACATAAGTCTGTTGTGTAAATTCAAGATATGTTACACCTTTGTAAGATCTTTCGTTATCGGCGGTAAGATTATTGAAGCAAGGACAGTGGCGGCTGTCCTTGTTTTTTTATTCTACAATTCGCAGCTTGGCAAAACTCAATAAAAGTGTTTTTTCGCCTTGCGTATCAAACTCAATGATGGCTTTAGAACCATTTTGATCGTTTGAAATCTGCTTGATAATTCCGTATCCAAATTTCTGATGCTCTACCCGTTGGCCCGTTGCTAATTTTCTGGAATCAGAAGGTTTGAAGTCACTACTTGGTGTATGGATAGCGGGGAGAGTATTAGAGCGGGTCGGCGGTGTTTTTGAAGGCTGTGACCCACCATTCTGAGCGGCCCGGTTTGCTACATTTCGAAGCAGAGCCGCCGGGGTAGGTCGATCTGAGGAACGCTGTGTTTCAGCCGTTCGGCGAGCCGCCTGCCGACTGATATGAACATATTTGTCGTCAATCTCGTCAAGAAAACGGCTCGGCTCACAAGGCTTTAAACGCCCATATTGGTAGCGGGTTTCAGAATAGCAGAGGTAAAGACGCTTTTCGGCTCGGGTGATGGCTACGTAAAACAGCCGCCGTTCTTCTTCCAGGTCTTCGCTTGATTGTAACATCATTTGGCTGGGGAAGAGGTCTTCTTCCAGGCCAACAATGTATACCACTTTATATTCCAGGCCCTTTGCCTGGTGAATAGTCATTAAGGTTACCCGGTCATTATCGCCATCTTCATCGCTTTCGTCAGCATTAGTTAATAACGAAACCGTTTGTAAGAAGGCCCCAAGCGACTTATCTTCATTTTCAGGATTATCAACAAACTGCTTAATGGAATTTAGTAATTCCTGAACGTTTTCGTAGCGGCTTAACCCCTCAACGGTTTTGTCGTCGTACAACTCTCGCAAAATGCCAGAAGCCTTGGCAATATGGCTGGCTATCTCATACGCATCTTTTGCAGGGATGAGCAACTTGAATGATTTAATCAAATCGGCAAAACCTTCAATAGTGCTGGCTGAACGACCGGCATTGTATTGTTGAATATTCGCCACTACATCCCAAACGGCTATGTTTTGTTCAGCCGCAGTAACTACAATTTTCGCCACAGTCTGATCACCAATACCGCGTTTGGGCAAATTGATAATTCGCTTGAAAGCTTCTTCGTCGTTCTGATTGAGCGTAAATCGTAGGTAAGCCAGTAAATCCTTGATTTCACGACGTTGATAGAATGATAAGCCGCCAACAATCCGGTATTTGATATTTAGCTTTCTGAGTGATTCTTCAAACGCCCGGGATTGAGCGTTAGTCCGGTATAATACGGCAAAATCACTATTGTTAAACCCATGCGTTAGTTTTTCTTCGAATAATGAAGTGGCTACCAGACGTCCTTCTTCGGTATCAGAAGCCGCCTTAATTACTTCAATTAGATTGCCACGTTCATTCTCAGTGAAGACTTCTTTTCGAAGCTGTTTTTTATTCTTGGAAATGACGGAATTTGCTGCTTCGACGATGTTGCGGGTAGAGCGGTAATTTTGTTCCAGACGAATGGTTGTCAGATCTGGATAATCTTTTTCAAAATTAAGAATGTTCTGAATATTTGCTCCGCGGAAGGCATAAATAGATTGGGCATCGTCTCCAACTACGCAGATGTTTTCGTGAATGGCCGCCAGTTTTCGTGTAATGAGGTATTGTGATACGTTGGTATCCTGAAACTCATCCACCATGACGTACTTAAACTTGTGCTGATACTTATTAAGCACCGCCGGAAAATCCCGGAACAACACGTTGGTATTAAATAGCAGATCGTCAAAGTCCATGGAATTGGCTTTGAAACAGCGATCTACATATATTTTGTACAGACGACCAATTTCGGGTAAGCGGGCTGCCGCGTCGTCTGCCTGAATGATAGGATCAGCCAGATAAGCATCAGCAGATACCAACCGGTTTTTTGCTCCCGAGATTCGATTAAAAACCACATTAGGCTTATAGATTTTATCATCGAGGCCACGTTCCTTAATAATGGTTTTCAGTAAGGACTTGGAGTCGTCGGTATCGTAAATGGAAAAATCGGAAGTATAGCCCAGCGATTTGGCTTCAAAACGTAGAATTTTAGCAAAAACACTGTGAAATGTACCCATCCAGATGCCCCGAGCGTTAGTTCCTACTACTTTTTCAATCCGATCCCGCATTTCACCGGCAGCTTTATTGGTAAATGTGAGTAGTAAAATTGAAAACGGATCAACGCCCTTGCGAATCAGATGAGCCGTGCGGTGGGTGAGTACACGGGTTTTGCCAGAGCCTGCTCCGGCAATAATCATCAACGGACCTTCCGTATGGAGAACGGCCTGAGCCTGGGGCTCGTTAAGTCCTTTAATAATATCGTCAGTCATGATACAACGGAAAAAAGAGGGAACGGACCATAACGTTCCGTTCCCTGAAAGCATGATTCAAAGATAGGAAACATTTAGAGGGATTACGATACGGCAGAGGTATTAAAGGACAAGGAATTTGACCGAATGATGAAATTTTTCGAACTTAACGACTAAAACTAACTAGTATGTTTTTATTTACCAGAAACCGCTCCGCCCGCTTATTTGCTGGACTGTTATGGATAGCAAGTTATTATTCTTTTGCCCAAGGGCCTGAATTAGGTATACGAACCACTCAGCAGTTACCTGCCACATCCGTTAAAAATCAGGGTGTTACGGGTACGTGCTGGTGTTATTCGACGACCTCTATGGTAGAGTCGGAATGTTTGCGGAAAAACCTGGGTGAGTTTGATCTGTCTGAGATGTTCACCGTGCGATATATCTACCTGGACAAGGCTCGCAATTACGTGCGTAGGCAGGGGAAAGCCCAGTTTGACGAAGGCGGACTGGGGCACGATGTGCTGAACACCATCGCTGCCTATGGAGCCGTGCCCGAATCGGTTTATTCAGGGATGAAACCTGGTGAAGACCACCATGATCATAGCAAACTGGTAAAAGATATGAGGACCTACCTGAACGAAGTGCTGAAAAAATCCCCATTGCCTGTCGACTGGGAAGTCGGGTTCAATAAAATTCTGGATGAAAAGTTCGGAACATTGCTCGAAACATTTGAGTATCAGGGTAAAACCTATACTCCCCGGCAATTTGCCGATCAGGTATTGCAGTTTAATCCAAATGATTACATCGGGTTAACCAGCTATACTCATCATCCTTATAATCAGCTGTTTATCGTTGAGATTCCGGATAACTGGGCAAATGGCAGTTACCTGAATGTTCCTTTGGCTGATTTGTTTACAGTGGTCAATAATTCATTGGCGAAAGGGTATACGGTCATGTGGGATGCTGATATAAGTAATGCAGGCTTTAGTCAGAAAAAAGGATACGCAGTTGAAAGTGTAGAAAAGAGCGATACTTTCGATGCCCCTGAAAAAACCTATGATCAGAGGGTACGTCAGCAGCTATTTGATACACAGATAACCACTGATGATCACCTCATGCAGATTACAGGCATGGGAACGAGTCCGTCCGGCAAGAAATTCTATCTGGTAAAAAATTCCTGGGGCGATACAGCCGGACCTTATAAAGGCTATATCTACGTATCAGAGTCTTATTTTGCGTTGAATACAGTAACCGTTATTGTACCCAAAGCAGCTTTGAATTAAAACCTGTCATTCCAAATAAAAAGCCAGCCTTTCGGGCTGGCTTTTCCTATAGCTATCCATTAAGAATTAAACTCAATCCAATAGCCATCAGGGTCTTCCAGAAAAATCTGATAAGCACCATCAGGGCGAGTTTTGGGGCCACGGAAGGACAAGCCTTTTGAGCGAAGAAATGCTGCGGTCGCGTCAATGTCGGCTACTTTCACTGCAAAATGGTTTTTCCTGGAGCCAAGAGCATTCTTATTCATGTCTTCTGTCCGGTCGCCAAGTAAATGCAATTGTTTATCGCCACCTAAACTAAACCAGGCTCCGGGAAAATCAAAAGCAGGGCGGGGGAGTGGTTTTAATTCCAGAATAGCCCCGTAAAAATGCGTACTGACTTCTGTATTAGCGACATACAAAGCCACGTGATCTAATTCAATAATTTCCATGAGTAAAGAATTCTATTCATTCAAATTAAATTAATAAGGAATGTATTGTAAGTATTCAAGTAGAAAAATAAGTATTTATTTTTTGATTGGCTTTGTTGTATGATTCCTAAAAGCTTGGCTTTGAACTCATTTTTTAAGGTAATTGACTTTAGGAATATGTGTTTTTACTCATTAAATCGATACTAATCAGCGAATTTAGGGGGGCTAATTAATTCAAGAGCCATGCAATAAAGCCTTTCTGATTGACAAACAAATTTTTAAAGTGATAACCAATTGATGATTTTGATATAGATAAATATAAATACAGATAGAATGCTTAAGCTGAGATGAACAAACAAGCTAAAAGACAATGATAAGTTGAAAACGAACAACTATGGCCAAATGATGTCTTAGATCTTGAAATGCATGTTTAAATACCATAAATGAGCAATCTTAACCCTGGTATTATGAAATATAACTTACCTGCCGCCTATAGTGCAGCAATAAAATATCTGTCCAATACGAATACACCTGGTGTAACAGCGGATATGAAAGAAGCTTCTACAAACTGTACTTCAGGCTGGAATACCAATCCAGCTAGTTTTACTTTTAAGCAGGATACTTGGTATCACTTTATTGCCACTTTTGATGGGACGAATAGCTATATATACATCAACGGAGAACGGAGCGGTAGAAAAGAAGGGAATGTTGGGGTGATGAGCCCGGACTGTTCATTGGGGGCTTTCTTACGATTTGGAATACAGTATCTCGGCTTATATCCCGAGTATTTCAGTGGAGCTTTTGACGACATTCGTATCTATAACATACCCCTAACTCAGGCTCATGTAACCGCATTGTAGAATAAATAACCATAAGCTTTTATTGAGGAATAAGAGGTTCCGTATGAAGCTATAAACGAGTAATAATTTTTTGACTGATTATTTATGGGTAGGCACATATACTATTGTCAAAATGGTTTAAATTAGCAATTTTTAAATCCTATTGCATGAAATATTATTTACCTAATCTTTTTTCTGTCTGTCTGTTATCGTTAATTCTTTTCGTCTTTCTATTTACCGGTTGTCGGAAAGATATACCCAGAAGAGAATTTACGCCGTGTGGCTCTGCAAGCCCTCAGGGAACCTATGCACTTAATGGCTTAGACGTAACCTTTACGTTAACATCAAGTTCAACTACAATCGAAAAAGTAGAGTGGAATTTTGGAGATGGTACAGGCGATGCAGCTGCCACTGGTATGACGCCCACCCATACCTATGCGAGTATTGGTGAGTATACAGTTATTGCGACAATTACGAATAAATGTGGAGATTCAGAAACAAAAGAAATCGTAGTTTCATTAAGTGGAAATCCCGCTGTAATTAGCTCAGAAGCAACAAACATAACATATAATCAGGCAAGTTTTTCTCTTATCTTAACTACTAATGGCAATAGTGCTGTTACAAAATATGGCTACTGTTACTCAACTACTAATACAGACCCAACTATTGCAGACTCAATTTATGAAGTAACAGGAAGTTTAACATCAGGTGAAACAAAAACGCTTACCATACCAAACCTTAGTTCAAATACAAAGTATTATGTTAAAGCCTATGTGGTGAATAGTAATGGAACAGGGTATTCTGATATAAAAAACGTTACAACGTCAGTTGACTTAGTAACGGGGTTAATTGCTTACTATCAGCTTAATGGAAATACCAATGATGCCAGTGGATATGAGAATAATGGTACCTTACCAAGTGGAGGAAGCTATACTAGCGGTCATACAGGAACATCAAACAGTGCTTTATTACTAGATGGAGTAGACGATTACATGAATGTTCCTGATGCTGTAAGTTTAAGGCCTTCTAAACTTACTGTGAGCATGTGGTTTAAAGCAAATAGCCTAGCTACGAGTATGCATTTGTTTCAAAAGTCGACAATAGAGGGCAATTCATTTGGTTATAATGGTGCTATTAAATATTTGGGAACAACTTTGGCAATGTCTGCTGATATTACAGAAGCAACGAATTGTGATGATTGGATAACAAACTTATTTACTCCTAAATTAACTACTAATACATGGTATCATTTCGTAGCGGTATTTGATGGCACTAATAGTATCGTCTATTTAAATGGAAGCCCAGTTTCGACAGTTTCCGCAGGATTATTAGGGGAAACGTGTTCATTAGGAGCTCCATTACGTTTTGGAATGCAATGGTTTGGAGAATGGTCTTACTTCTTCAACGGAGCCTTTGACGACATCCGCATTTATAATACCCCCTTAACTCAAGCTCAGGTAACCGCACTTTATAATCAGTAATTATGAATCCTTTTTTTGCTAAAAGTCTACTAACTGGGCTTTGTATCGTGCTATGTCTGAAGGTTTCATTTGCACAACCAGTAGTATCCAATATTCGTACGGAAGTTTCAGCGGAACGGGTGAAGGTAATCTATGATATTCAGAATCTGATGGCTCAAGATTCGGTATATCTACAGGTAGAAGGCCGCTCGAAGGGCTTATATAAGGTAATTACAGTAACAGGAGATGTTGGTAAAGAAATTGCCGTTGGTACGGATCGGGTAATGTATTGGGATTATGTACTGGATGGTGTAAAAATTGGTGATGAACAAATCCGGGCTATTATTCAGGTTAAGCCCGGTCCTCGCCCACAAAAAATTGGGGGTGGGCCCGCTAATGCTTTGCTTTCTGTTTTAGTACCCGGCCTGGGAAATATTATGGTACAACCCAACCACCGGATAGGCCTTCGTCCACTCATTACCGTTGCCTACGGAGGGTTGCTAGCTTATGGCTTTATTCAGAAAGGTAAGTCCAATAAAGAATACAATATCTATAAAGCTGAACAGTATAATGCAGCGAAAGTAGAAAGCAATTACACCGAGGCGAATCGGCTATATCATAACTACGCCTGGGCCGTTCGGGCTGCCGCGGCAGTGATGGTTTCGGATGTGGTGTATACGCTACTGAAAGGCACAAAGAATGCACGCCTAAAACGGTCTGCTCAGCAACACATTTCGTTAAATTATCTGGGAAAAACACCTATTGTCGCTTATCATATAACCTTTTAATTGAATGAAGAAAAGTCTACTTCTTATTCTGTTTTTAATAACAGGACTTGCCGCCTTCGCTCAAAAAGAAAATAGCTTTAAAGGCGATTGGGTTACTCCTAGGAAAACCATCCTAAAACCCGTAGTAGTATGGCAATACCTAGGTACTGCCCAACTCACGGTTGATAAGCCTGTTTTGAAAGCTACCGTATGTATTCAATCTGCGGAGGCGTTAACGGCCTATAAATTCATTGTGAATGGTAAAGCTACAGGTGGGCAGCAACGTGGTTTCAAAAAAGTGAGCTGTGGACAGGAAGTTACGGATGAGTTACCATTAATAAATGGTTCAAATGAAATTCATTTCGTAGCTACTAATGCTGGCGGCACTACTATTACCGAATCACACTATGTAACGTATGCTTCTGCCGTTACTACACCTGCAATCAACATGCCTGATACTAAAAGGGTTGCATTGATTGTAGCAAATCAGACGTACTCAAAATATCCACTGAAGAATCCGGTTAATGATGGTCAGGCTATTCGGGAACATCTTGAGAAACTGGGTTTTACGGTATTCCTACGTGAAAATCAATCCCGTAAAGAATTAAAAAAGGCGGTGGACGAATTTACGGCCTCCCTTACGGATAAATGCGTTAGTTTATTTTTCTATGCCGGGCATGGACTAATGGTTAATGGTGACAATTATGTTCAGCCCATAGATGCTGATCCCACCAGTGAATCAGATGTGAGTTTTGAGTGTTTTCCGCTGCGTCAGCTGGTGGCTCGTATGGAAGAAGTTAACCCTAATGGCTCCAATCTGGTTTTTTGGGATGCTTGCCGGAATAATCCCTATCGTTCCTGGAAACGAGGAGCAGGAGATGTTAGCCATACCGCGATCAATCCACCCGTGGGAACGATGATCATTTACGCAACCGAGCCAGGAAAAGCAGCTCTGGACGGTGACGAAAAAAACGGCCTGTTCACCAGCGAATTGGTTCGGCATATTGATACACCCGATCTGGAAATACGGGAACTGATTGAACGAATTGATTTTGGGTTGGAAAAACGAGGTTTCCGTCAGCCTCCGTATACCGAAGGCCGTTTCAGGGGAAAATTTACTTTTAATCCTAGCGGACGATGAAACGCTTCTTATGGATCTTGGTATTACTGATCAATAATCAGTCGATTGCTCAAACCTTCCATGCTCTGCTGATTGCTGATACTAAAGATGAAATGTTGGCAAAAGCCTGCCAACGGGATGTAGAGGTCATGCACCGTCAACTTACGCAGGCAGCTGCAGCCATACACTTTACCCTGAAAGAAACAACGCTCTCAGGAGAACAATTTACCCTCAACCGGTTAACCACAATGCTGGATAGTCTGTCGATCCAATCGACAGATATTGTCTTTTTATACTATACAGGGCATGGGTATAACATTCAGGGACGCACCGATCGATTTCCGTATTTACTGATGGACAAACAACAGCTTGGGCAAAACCCAGCTTTAGTCTCGATTCATGAGCAATTGAAGAAAAAGAAAGCTCGTCTGTGCGTAACGCTGGGGGATTGTTGCAACAATCTGATTACGAATACTCGTGGTATGGTCGGGCGAAAACCAATGATACGTGGCCTCGTTCTGACGAACGATTCTTTAAATGCGGCCTATAAGAAGCTTTTTCTGGATGTTTCTGGAGATGTTATTATTGCAAGTAGTCGCCCGCCGCAGCCTTCTTGTGCTCATCCTGATTCAGGAAGTTTCTATACCCGCTGCTTTGACGAAGCCCTGGAATTAGCCAGTCAGTATAACAAAACCATCTCCTGGGAAAGTCTGCTGAAAGATACCCAAACACGCTTAGTAAGGCACAGTGCCACGCGGGATAAGCAGTCTATTTACGAAATTAATCTGAATTCAAAAATCGTTTCGGAAATACCTCCTGCTACAGGGTTTGCCCAAATTAATGAATACCTGAATGCCTTAGCTGATGAGCAACGCCCTGAAGCAGAACGCTATGTTCTTTTAAAAAAAGCAAAGGATTACTTTGATGACCGGGCTCGAATTGACATTTACGTGAACACGACTTTAGGTGAAGTGCAGCCTATTGAGCAGGTGATTGAGCGACTTTTACTGAATGCGAAAAAAATTCAGCGGATTAACCTGCTTGAACGGCTTTCTATTCTTTCATCTGATGGAGTGCATTATCAGCGGGCGGCTATTCAGGAAATATGGTAATGATTGACATAATATCTCTAAAACGTATGTATGTTATAAGGTATGCTTTTGCTTTATTGATGCTGGCAGTAACATTCCGGGCCGCAGGACAAAGCCTTTTACCCGTTGATAAAAATCTGGAGGTAAAAGATGACCAACTGTCTGAACAACAGCTCCGTGACTTTCAGGTACTGACCAAGCAAAAAGTAAATGAGTTTCAACGCTATCTGTCCATTATCGCAGATCCTGAACAAACAGATCAGGTGAGAGAATTAGCCATTGAAAATGCTAAACTACTTTTTCTTCCGGATGCCAGCATGCAGGTTGGTAAGGCGAAATCATCGGTAGTAAAAGAATATCCACTGGCCATATACCTGCGTAGGCTTAAAAATCTGGAGAATAAATACTTTAATGTTACCATTACTTTTTATGATTTAGCTCTTATAGGTGATTGGCAAAAAACGAAAGCAGGTTACGCTACTACCGCTACGTATTTTCAGCATTTTCAGGGACGCGGCAAAAACGGAAAGATGCAGTATGAAGATAAAACCGTTAAAACCATAGCTGTGGATTTGCGTAACCGGAAAGACCCTTTTTACGAAGAACACCGCTGGACAGTATTGTTGGGCAATATACGGGTAACCGAAATAAACCCTAAAAACGCTACGCTCTGAGTATGTTCAGTTGAGCAGAAAGCCTGGCTGATTACAGAAATAGGCCCGATTGTTCTCCAGACATAAAATATAGATAAGGAATAAGCTATTTCTGGTAAGTGACTGATAACCTTAGAAACTGTGGCGAGATAGATAAATAAAGATAAGTCGTTTATCTAATTCACCACACGTTGGATATGTTCAATATCCCATTTCACTGAATTTCATTAATAGCGAATGAGAACTATTATCTGTCATATTCTATTGCTAGCCATTAGCTTTTCAGGATACGCACAAGCCCCTGATAAACGAGTGACCTGGCCTATTGATGCTAAAGTAGATAGCGTAATGGAAATATTAAGCAAGAAGGAAATCGATCGGAAAAAGAACCAGATTGAAGCCTTATTTGCTCCATCAGGATATTTTATCGTCTTATTACCCAATAAAAGTGAACGCTGGGTTTCGGTGAATCAGTTTTTAAATCAGATAAACCATACTTCAGGGACTCGTTATCAGTTGCATTCCGCTAAAGTAATTCATTTTGAAGATGTAAAACGGAATGAAAAGGGAATGTATAGTAGCCAGGCAACGATCTATTTTGATGTTCGCCATTTTGAAAACCATTTGCCCGTAACTGAGCATATTTCCAAAGTAGCCATTCCATTAAACTACACCCCACCTTCAACTGATTATTGGCAGATTTATGAATTAAAATTAATTGAAGTAAATCCCACCGTTTTATCTACTCCTCGACGTTAGTTCTTATGAAAAAAATTTTAGTAGTTTTAATAGGATGTTGTTTAACTGCCGGGCCTATTCTTGCCCAGAAGCAGTATCCAACAGGCTTGCGATTTGATGATAATGAGTACGATCAGGTACCATTAAAGGCGATTCTTACCAAGGGGAGTTTTGATAATCTGGCAAAAACCATTTCGTTTGAGACGTATTGCCCTCCTGTAATGTCACAGGGAGAATTTGGTACTTGTGTTGGTTTTGCTAGTACGTATTATTTGCGGACGATGCTGGATAATATTCGTCAAAAACAAAAATTGGCGGCTACGTTTTCACCGAGTTATACCTACAATAAAATAAAACAGGCATATGATACAGACTGCCAGCAGGGAGCAACCATTCCGGATGCTTTATTCAGCTTAAAAATGAACGGAGCACCCTTTTATGAAGCGTTCCCGTATCCTGCCTGTGGAACCATAAGTGCAGGTTTGGATCAGCTGGCTGGCAAACATAAAATTGGGGATGTAATTCGCTTATTTGGCCTTGGTGCTACTCCGGCACAAAAGATTCTATTGATGAAAAAAGCCCTGAGTGAGGGCTATCCGGTTGTCATTGGTATGGAAACACCACTTTCGTTTTTCGCAGCACGGGAAGTATGGGAACCTGCCCCGGGAGATGAAAATACAAAAGGAAATGGCCACGCAATGTGCGTAATTGGCTATGATGATTCAAAATTTGGCGGAGCTTTTCGCATTATTAACAGTTGGGGCGATCAGTGGGCGGATAAAGGCTTTTGCTGGGTCAGATATCACGACCTTGGGAAATATACGAAGTATGCTTTTCAGGCTTTTCCGGATATGACTGTGCCGGTGGAGAATGAGAACCCGGCCCTGATGACTGTATTAAAAGGACAGCTTGATTTAAAACTTCGTGATGGAGTGTTGATGAGTGCGAGACGGACACTTCAGAAGGGCTTTACAGTTACGGATGATCAGCCCAATGATTTGATGATTTATCGCTTGGCGAATAATTATCCTTCTGGAACCGCCTTTAAATTATTTGTGAAGACGAGTGAACAGTCCTATCTATATGTGATTGGTACGGATACGACCTTTCAAATGAATAAGCTTTTTCCCTACGCAGAAGGAATTAGTCCGTTGCTGGGACCGAATGAAACAGTGGCTTATCCCTCAGAAACCAAGTCAATTACAATGGATGATGTTAAAGGGACGGATTATCTGATTGTCCTTTTCTCAAAAAAGCCACTGGACTATAACCAGCTAATTACACAATTTGAGAATACACAGGGAAATCTGGCCGATCGAGTGCTTAAGACCCTTAAAGATGAAGTAGTGCCCAGTCATCAGATTAAATACCGTAGCGATGTACCTGGTTTTGAGCTGGATGGTAAGGCTAAAGGCTCGGTAGTACCCCTGATTGTGGCGATTGAACATAAGTAGAATGCGAGTATTGATCTTTCTCTTATTGAGCATGCCAACCCTCTGGGCTCAGTCATATACGGCTGCCCAACGGGTTGAACTGGCTACGGGTGCTCGTCGGCTTCTTATGGATAAATATCTGAACAATCTGGAGATACTTACTCATTATGAAGCTAACCAGCCTTTTGATGCACTGCGTAATCAATTGAATGCGTTTGCCCGGGATGCTTTTCTTAATGCAGAGGTATCGGTTTTTAATGAATTTCGTAATTCGGCGAATGCTTATACTACCATTGAAGAATATGTAAAAGATTGCCGGATTTTTTCGGGGGGTAATCCTATTATCAACTCGTTAAGTTTCCCTGAAGCTCGTTACGAAATTCGCCAGACACCCGCCGGAGAAGGCTTTATCAACGTCTATCTGACCAAGCAAATGATGGGAAGTGATAGTCATAAGAAAAGCTTCACAAAACGTAATTTACTAGAATTCAGAGTTCAGTTTTCAGTTCATAAAACACTGCATTCGTTTTATAATTTCAGGATAGCAGGTATCACTAAAGTGGAGCAATGGCCAGCCGCGGCGTTTACCGAACAAATTGCCGTCCTTATTGAAAAACCAAAGGATTTGCTGACAGTGCTGGATACCTTGACGGCTCAGGTAAAAATGGCCCTGCCAAAGGGCATAAGTCAGCTGGTATTACAACGCTTTACTTATAAAAATTGTGGCATTAACGATGCCATGTCTGATCAGGTATTTGCGGCATTAAGTAGTTGCTGGCAGCGGCAAGCTAATCTTGCCATATCATCAGTAAGCGAGCGTAATAGCGAATGGCCCATCTTAAAAGGATACTATCAGGAAGAAGGTGACCAGCTGAAAGTCGTTATCGAACTGACCGATGCAAAGACAGGAAATATAGTAGCCAAAGCCGAAAATACAGACTTATCCTTAACCTGGCTGAACGAACAGAATTTACGCCTGAAACCCGACAATTACGAACAGGTAAAAGAGGTACAGGATACGCTCAAACAGATTACGACCATACCGCAAACGGCTCTGCAAGTAGAAATCCATACCGATCGAGGGCGATCAGGCGTGGAGTATTGGGCGGGGCAACAAATGATTCTGGAAGCAACCGCAAATCGCCCCTGTCACCTTCGATTACTGTACCGCCTGGCAGATGGCACACAAACGGTACTCGAAACAGACTTTTTTATTAAAGAGGCTAATAAACCGGTACGTATCGCTCCGGAAGCCGTTTTTGTGTGCTCTGCTCCTTACGGAACAGAATATCTTCTGGCGTATGCCTCGGAAGAACCCTTTTGCCCCTTGCCAAAAGTACCGAGCCAAAAAGGTTACATTCGAAAAGAAGGTGATTATCAGATTTTTGTAGGCTCTCTCATGGCTTTCCAGACGGTTATGAAGTGTAATCTGAAAGGCGAAATTGCAGAGGACCATATTCAGATTACGACGCGGGATAAGTAAGGCAATTCCTGAACGCTGGAATTGAATATATATTACTGATTATCAGTATTTTATGTATTATTTTTGATCCAATTTGAATTTGCCCGGTTGATTAAGTGCTACTATTCTAAAATCGAACCATCAACTAACTAATAAGCTTGAAATGTCAATCCGTTACGGAAAATGTCTGAATGTTGACAATTGCCAGAAGGCCCGTTCTGGTGAAATAATCGAACGTCAGGAACCGCAGAAATTCATCTGTCCTGATTGTGGAGAGTACTTAATGGAGGTAACAAAACCGACTTCCGAAAGAAAACGAGGCCTAGGAAGTATATGGATTGGTTTGCTGCTCGCTGCAATTCTCACAGGAGTAGCCCTATTCATTAATCAGTATTTAACTTCTTCTCCCCAGCCTGGTCAGGAAGGGCCCGTGACCGTACAAAAGGGTGATAAACTTCAATCTAAAAAGGCGGAGGAAGAAAATAAAAAGGAGGAATATCCCGTGGCAGGCACGAAAGTAGAAGGTAGTGAAACCTGTAAAGATTGCGAATCTTTTTTTATGGTGCACAATGGTAAGGGAGGTAACCAATTACAGAGTGAAGGCTATAGCACACGTTGCTGTAAATGCGGCTCAATCGTAGCATTTAGTGACGGTTATTACTACGACATCATTTGTGACGGTGACCAGATTACCGCGAAGATGAGCAAAAAGGTGGAGGAGTAACGAAGAAAGGTGATTACGAAAATTTTCTGTTTGGAGCTAAAGAAGCACATTGAATAACTTCATAACTTATACTACCTTACCACAAATCCGTACCGTACAAAACGGACCATATCCCGATAAGTAACCCAGCAAAAGCCTTGGTCTGCCCAGTTTTTTCCAAAACTGTTAATTACCCGAAAGGATCCTCCATACTGACTGTCATCATACCCAATGACGCAAAGGGCGTGGCCTTTCGCGTGAGGACTGGCCGGATTTTCTCCTGGTGCCGGTTGCCACACTTTCTTGGTAAAGTAAAAAGAAGCTGGAATTACCATTCCTACCACAACAGGGCCGTGTTCTGCCAAAGCTTGTTTTAAAGAACGGAGTTTAGCAGTGTCTGTATCGCGAAGATTGAAGAGCCGCTCATAGCCTGCGATGCGATATCGGGCGGCTAAGGCATCGGCTCCTAACGTTTTCTGACCACAAGAAGGGTATGGAAACAACTGAATGGGCGTATTGCCTACGTCTTTCATAATGGATAGTACCTTAACAAGATGTACCCCCTGCTGACAATCATAATCTTCACCCAGTTTCGCTTTTTCGTATAGATAACTAGGGGAAAAAGCCAGCTTGTTAATACTGGCAGAATGGGTAAGCTTTCGGGTCTTTGCTTCCAGGATGGTTCTTAAGTAATACCCGCAAGCAAATCCTACGCAGGTGCTATAAGGACCCTGAGTCTGCACGCTTGGGCAATACGACTCGTAGCTGATTTGGGCAGGTAGCGAGCTTTTAGTAAGAACCTGTTCATAGGGTAATTGATCATATTCGGCATCGTCCCAGACTAAACCCGTAGCGGGTAAGGTCTGGGCGATGATATGACCCGAAAAGAGTAAGAGGAAAGCCCAAAGTAAGTTCCGTTGCATGCTTACTGAAGTTTTTGAAGAACCTGAGTAGCTTCGATTTGATAAGGATGACCCTTAGTGGTTGCAATGTTGGTTAATAGCTTTTTCCCTTGCTCACGTTGATGATTTTTTAGATAAGCTAAAGCCAGGTACCATTGGGCACTCGCTCCCCAGTGATTATGCCCTCTGCTGGCAATTGCTTGCAGATTATTAATCGCAGCGGCTATTTGGGGGTCTTTTAATAGTGTTAAAGCCTGAGCGAGTTGCAGCGAATCCTGCCCTTGTTCTGTATTGGATGCTCCGAGTAAATCAGGGTCAGTAGGAAATACGGGAGCCGCTTTTACTGCCGGAGAGAAAAACTCATCGGCGACTTGTTCTTCGGCTAATTGAGTAGAATTCGTTTGCGTGATATACCAGCCAAACCCAATAACGAGTGCCAAAGACGCGGCAACGGCCCAATACGCCCATCGTTTTGAAGCAGGTTTAAACGCTACGACTTTTGCTGTAGGTTTTATAGCGAGTTGGTTTGCCTGCCGAAGTTCTTCGTGAAGCTGTTTAAAGCGTTGTTTTTCTGCGATCAATTGTAAGCCCTGTTTCATTTCCCATTGTAAGGAGACTTCTTTGCGTAATTCTGGAGTCAATGCCAGACGAGCTACAAATGCTTCGCGTTCGGCTGGGGACATCTGATTGCATAAATAGGCTCCTATTTGATCGAGTATTTCGTTGGTCAAGTTCATAGATTAGTTTTTTTACGATAATTTAGATATAGATCCCGGAATCGTTGTGTGCATCGAAACCGTTTTACTTTAGCGGAACCTTCCTGAATGCCCAACAGGATTCCGCATTCGGCTAATGTTTTTTCTTCTACGTAGAAATAATGAATAAGTGTCTGACAATCCTTGTTTAGTTCTTTTTGAGCAAGTTCAAGAGCTTCCAAATCTGCTTCTACTTCTTCGTCTCCCCAGATGCTCAGTTCAGGTACTAATTCTTCTTCAGTCTCAGAGCTTTCTGTTTCTATATCCATATACTCATCATCATCGGTTTTAGTACTTTCTTTATAGGTGTCCAGCTTAGTTAGTTTATGTTTTCGCAGAAAGGTAAGCCAGTTATTGCGGCACACTGTGAAAGCATAGGCGTTAATAGGTTTTCCCTGAAAAACATACCGGCCATCACGTACTTTAAGGGATACTTCTGCCAGAGCTTCCTGCAAAATATCTTCAGCGTCGGCTTCGGAAATTGAACTTCGCTGACGGGCATACGGTATAAATTTCTTATAACTGTCTAGATAAAGTCGTTCCCAGGCTTTCGGATCATCACGACGAAGAGCCTGATAAAACAGTTCTTCTTCTGATGCAGATGAATGCGACGTAAAAGTAGTAAGCATAAGCAAAGGAGTAGGGGTTTCAAATAAATACGTTATGTACTGTTTTGCGTAACATTTCTTTCGATTTGCCCTTAGGTACTTCTTACTGAACTATCTGTATATACCATCTCACCCGCAAAGGTTATCAGCTTCTGCCATAAGTTGATTTAGAAAAGTGTAAGCAAAAGAATTTAAGCGACAAATAGGATAAAAAAATGTTTGAATAGGATTTATGCATGTAATTAAAAGTAAATCCATCACCTGATAGAAGATTGAAGTATTTTAGTTTCCGACTAAAAATCACTACTACATTTTGTTATTACCCTATTATGCGAAATTACCTACTAATATTTCTGAGTTCTCTGTGTATTTCGTACGGAGCCGTTGCTCAGACAATTGGAAGTATTACATCTGGTGCACAGAGAATGCCCGGGTATCTCAACTTATACTGGGATGCCAAAAAAGGTAAAATGTATCTGGAAATTGATAAGCTAGATACCGAAATATTGTTCCATACCGCCCTGCCTGCAGGAATTGGTTCCAATGACATTGGTCTGGATCGTGGCAAAATCAGTGCTGGCAAAATTATTAAGTTTCAGCGGACGGGGCCGAAAGTTCTGATGGTTGAGCAGAATTATGACTACCGGGCTACTTCGAATGCTCCAATGGAGCGTATGGCCGTTGAGCAATCTTTTGCTCAATCCGTACTCTGGGGCTTTGATGTGGCCGCAGAAGAAGGAAAATCGGTTTTGGTGGATGCTACTAGTTTTTATTTACGTGATGGCTACGATGCCGTTGGTAGTATTGCACGGGCTCGCCAGGGAACGTTCCGGCTCGACCCAACGCGTTGTGCGTTTTACCTGCCTTACACGAAGAACTTTCCCGAAAATACGGAAGTTGAAGTGACGCTTACGCTGACGGGTGACCAACCAGGGCCTTACCTGCGGGAAGTAGTTCCTACACCTGGTGCAGTGACTATTCGGGAGCACTATTCGTTCATTAAACTACCTGATGCAGGTTACGAACCACGGGAATTTGACCCACGGGCAGGTATTAATCCCGTTGAGTTTTTTGATTATTCTTCTCCTTTCAGTACACCTATAGCCAAACGTTACATCCGTCGTCACCGTTTGCAGAAGAAAGATCCTAATGCCGCAGTTTCAGAACCTGTTAAGCCTATTGTTTATTACATGGATCCGGGGGCTCCTGAACCCATTCGTTCGGCCTTGATGGATGGTATTGCCTGGTGGAATCAGGCTTATGAAGCTGCTGGATTTAAGAATGCATTTCAGGTACGAGTATTACCTGATAGTGCTGATCCGATGGATATTCGTTATAATCTGGTTCAGTGGGTACACCGCTCTACTCGTGGCTGGTCATATGGATTTAGTGCAGCTGACCCTCGTACAGGTGAAATTATTAAAGGTAAAGTAACACTTGGATCGTTGCGTGTTCGTCAGGATTATCTGATTGCCAGTGGGTTAGTTGGCGAATACGAAGGAGACAAACCAAGTGCCGAGGCCGAACAAATGGCCTTGGCCCGGTTACGTCAATTGGGAGCTCACGAAACCGGCCATACCCTGGGTTTGCCTCATAACTACGCCGCCAGTGTGAAAGACCGGGCATCGGTAATGGATTATCCTCATCCATACGTTCGTATCATGGGGCAAAACAAATTAGATCTATCCGATGCTTACGCAACAGGTATTGGTGAATGGGATAAAATTGCAATTAACTATGCCTATCGTCAGTTCAAGAATAAGGAAGAAGAAAAGAAGGGATTGAAGAAAATCATTGATGATTACATCGCAAAAGGATTTGTATTCTTGAGTGATCAGGATGGCCGCCCTGAAGGTTCAGCAAGCCCCATTACACACTTATGGGATAGTGGTAAAAATGCTGTTGATGAACTCAACCGGGTGATGGATGTACGGAAAATCGCTTTATCCAACTTTAGTGAAAAGAAAATTCCAGTAGGAGCACCGATGGCTACTTTACAGGAAGCATTGGTACCTGTTTATCTTTTCCACAGGTATCAGGTAGAAGCTGCCAGCAAAGTAATTGGTGGTGTTTCGTATACTTATGCCGTTCGTGGCGATAAGCAAGTTGTAATGGAATACGTGCCTGGTGCAGAACAACGCCGGGCTCTGGATGCCGTACTAGCAACTTTAAAGCCCGAATTACTGGCTTTGCCTGCAAATGTTATTAAGTTAATTCCTCCTCGTCCGTATGGATTCAACGAAAACCCACGGGAAGTTTTCAAAGATCGCACCGGTTTAACATTTGATCCATTAGCACCAGCAGAAGCAGCCGCGGGTATGACGATCCGCTTTGTATTGCAGCACGAACGAGCGGCTCGTCTAATCGGTAACCATTCGATTGACTCCTCCTTACCCGATTTTGCTGAAGTCGTCGATAAAACATTGAATGCTACCTGGAAAGGGGCTCCAATGGCTGGCTATACAGGGGAGGTGCAGCGTGTAATTAATGGCGTTGTACTGGATAAACTGATTACATTAGCTTCAGGTAAGGATGCTGCCAATCAGGTACGGGCAGTCGCTGCTTTAAAACTGAAAGAATTGAAAGAGTGGTTAGAGAAATCAACCACTACCGACCCCGCCCAGAAAGCCTATAACCTGTTTGCTATCAGCCAGATTCAGCAGTTCGAAACGAATCCAACCGAAGTTATTCTGACACCAACTTCAAAAGAACCTGACGGAGCCCCTATTGGTAGCTTCGAGGCATATAGTTGCGAGTGGTAGGGTTGTGATATAAGTAGATTTTTGAAAGTCAGTACTGTGAATTGCTAAACGTGTTTATAGTGCTGACTTTTTTTTGTTATGGATCGTATTTCCTGTTTTAATCAAAACACGCATCGCTATCTTTTATGAAACCATTTTTTCACTTTAAAAATCTGCTGGGGCTTGCCTTGATTGGGGTTGTACTTAGCACTTTTCCGGCGGAAGCTCAGAGCAAGAAGAAAAAAGCTGCTGAAGTTTCAGCTAACCTGACAATACCAGCGGCCAGGCTGGAAGCCCTGAAAAAAGAACTCGTTGCTGAAATTGACAAGATGAAAGACTTTTCGGCCGAGATGAATGATATGATATTCAGTTTCGGGGAATTGGGTTTCCAGGAATATGAGACGTCAAAATACCTGACGGGTATTCTGGAGAAAAACGGTTTTACGATAGTGAAAGGCATCGGTGGCATACCCACAGCCTGGACGGCAACCTGGGGAAGCGGTAAACCGAAAATTGCGGTTGGTTCGGACATTGACTGCATTCCGAAGGCGTCCCAGAAACCCGGGGTAGCGTATCATGATCCGATCATTGAAGGAGCTCCGGGTCACGGAGAAGGGCATAATTCAGGGAATCCGCTGAATATTACGGCAGTGCTGGCTTTGAAGAAGATTATGGAGCGGGAGCATATACCCGGAACCTTGATGCTTTGGCCCGGAGTAGCGGAAGAACAACTTGGCACCAAAGCTTATTACATTCGAGATGGGTATTTCAAAGATGTGGATGCGTGTATTTTTACCCACGTAGCCAATAATCTAGGTGTTGATTATGGTGATGTCGGGTATAACGGTTTAGTCTCGGTGAAATTCAATTTTGAAGGAGCGGCAGCTCACGCGGCAGGAGCTCCGTGGCGGGGCAAGAGTGCGTTGGATGCGGTGGAGTTAA
>JASGGE010000047.1:0-24809 GCA_047605205.1 Siphonobacter sp. | reverse complement strand
ATGCAACAACCTGTTGTGTATCAGCATCAACCACCGAAACTTTGATGGAGGAAGTACCCAGGTCTATTCCGAGAAGGAGCATAGTTTACAATATAATCAATGCAATTTGTGTTGTCTCGACAACATTATCAAAAAGTTAAGCAAAGTTTGAGTTGATGAACTGGTTAAGATCATGCTAATGTAAATCCAAACACTGTATTTGTCTAGTCCTGAAATAGAGATACAGGACTAGATACAAATACTCATTTATCCATACCTGACCTCTTCGGCCTGGCCACTAAGCCTGGTGTATACCTTACTCTGCCTCGGGGAAAAACTCCCGTAGAGACATTGAAAAAGCGATCGGATGGCACTCGAGTAAGTAAAAACAACCCGAATTGCCAAACCCAAAATCGTATACTTGCTTATTTCGTTTCTTCCAGCAGGAAGCCAATTGTAAAGTTCGCATCCCAGTCGAAAACAAACTGATCGCAACCCGTTGCATCGGCAATAGCTTTATAAATATTAATACCTGACTTCACTTTGGCACTTTCAATTTTGTAGGCATCTGGTGCATTCAAAACTGTATAGCGTTCTTTTCCCTTGCGAGTTGTTTTAGCCAGATCAAAAGGCACACCACCAATAATAAAAGCTCTTTTGCGGTGATTCGACGGGATTTGTTTTGCCTTAGCCTTTGCTTCATCATACACAATTGTATCCTCTTTTCCTTCCTGAAAGTACTTGGATCCGTAGGTTTCCAGAGCTGTAGTTTTGTTGCCATCCTTCCACGAAATTTTGGTATTCGCCGACCCAATATCCACCACAAAAGCACTGTCATAAAATTCGGAAGGAAGTACACTACGCAAAGCCAGCCGGCCTTCTTCTTGTGGAGTCACTACATTGACAAAGTAATTTAGTGACTTCAACGCCCGAATGATTTTCTGAGTAACATCTGCTTTTATAGCTCCTGAGCTTACCACAAAGTGAATGTCTTTGCCTGCAACGCCGTAATCTAGCATGGTGCCAATGTATTTTTTCAGCCCAGCTCGTACATCATCATCAGTGGTCATATTCTCCATTACGAGACTATTCCCAAATTCAGCTTTTTCAAGTTTCCAGTTTTTCTCAGCGTCCATCCGAATGATAAAGGAGTTAAACCCACTGGCTCCCAGCTCAACAACACCCTTTAATTTTCCTCCCTGAGGCACTGGAGCCTGATAACTAAAACCCGGCTTGGACTCGTCCGTAGCAGACTCCTGGCTGGGTACCCTTTTCTCTTCTTCGGTCGGCGTACTTTCTCCGAAACTATTCTTATTGGGTTCCTGCTCTGTTTTAGCCTTCAGATTTTTAAGCAGATCAACGCCTCCAACATACTTGAATCCGAAGTAAATGGCGGCTATAATGAGGGCGGTAATAATCAGTCGCCCGGTTACGGTTAGTCGTTGCATGGTTGATTAGGATGAATTTACTTGTCAAGATTTATGTCATTAAGTAATGATCTTACTCCAGCAGGCTCCGGTATCCCTCATCTTTAGGAGGGTTACTGTCTCGTTGACCTGAACTCGGAGCGGGCCCGTTTAAATCAATCAACTTAAATTCGCCTTTGTTATAGGCCTCCAGCATGGCCTGCCCTTTATCAGAAAGAACGCCATTCTGAATATCAACGGAATTAATAAAGTCCATTGAAAGATCCATCGCCCGTTTCATTTCGCCAAGCTTTTTGCTCATGTCGTCCTGGATATATTCCATGGACTCGTCAAAATAAAACTTCTTGTCAGGATTACCTTTGAAAATGCTCACGGCCGTTCGAAGAGCATTAGAACTCTCTTTTACGATCTGATACTCAGCTTCTTTAAGTTTAACCTTAATCTCGGTTTCCTTAATGATATAGTCAGCACTGGTATTCACTTTTTCCATAAAAGCCAGCACCGTTTTTATATTCCGCTGGAGCGGGAATAATTTTTCATTCATTTCCTGCAAGCCCGCCCCTTCAATAGTTGCCAGTGAAGCAGCCTCTTTCATGCCCGGCTTATCCATCATGCTTTGAGCTTTATTTGCCTCAGCAAATTTTTGTTTGATGGCTTCATTATTGTCCGTAATCTTCCGGTTCAGCTTGACAAGCTGGCCTGCTAACTGGTCAATTTGTCCCTGCATTTTACGACGCTTGTCTTTCAGATCGTCTATGTAGATTTTCATAATCGCGATAGGGTCTAGCTGAATCACAATACCCGTTATTTTCCGCATTAGTGTTTTGAATAGGAAAAACACCGCAGTACGGACATCCTTGCTAGTAAACAGAAAAACTACCACCGCCAGAATAGCTAGCAGAAACGTAAGGTATAGCGTATTTTCGGTGGTTTTAATCAGAAATTCTACAATCCGATTAAAGTATACCAGGCCGAACCCGGCAATTACCGCCAGAAACAGTAAGCCAGCGACGCCTTCAGGTCGGCTCCAGAAAGATTTTTTGATGTTATCGTCATCACCGCCGCCGAGTTGAGCAAAATCAGGAGAGGTCATTTTTGATTTAGTTTAAATGCGTTCAGGATTACTTAAGATATTGACCGATTTTTTGAATGTCCCGTTTTATCTGATCGGTAAACTGGCTATACGTAGCTTCGAAATTTGCCCGGTTCTGGGTAATTTTTCCACTCTGTTCTGCCACTTCACCACCAATTTTAGCAAGTCGTTCGTTATTGGCATTCATCTGATTCTGAATGTCAAGCAGCTGTTTCGCCAGGGCTTCATTCTGCTCCTGTAAAGTTTTTTGCTCTTTCTGCAATCCACCTATTTTTTCTGTAACCGCCAGATCAACACTTTTCAGAAAGGCCTCCCGGTCATTCTGAAGTGAGGTAAGATACTGATTGGCCGTTGAACCTAATAAAGCCGGGTCAGAGCCCGCTCCTAAGGCTTTAAAGCTAGCCCAGGCAGCCTGAAATTGCTGTTCTTCGCTAAGCCCCAGGTTACCCAGATTTTTCAATGTAGCCCTAAATTCAAAATAATCAGGCCCGGGCAAATTGCTTTTTTCTAAAACAGAAGCAAAGTGATCGATGAATTTTGCATCCGGATTTCCAGACACCGCAGGGCTTGGTCTAGGAACTGGCGATGCAGATTCGGGAGCCGGAGTGTATTCGGAGGAGTGTCTTCGAAAAAGATACTCAGGATTTTTCGACCTAAACTTTTTTGATCAGACATTATACTGAGGTTTTGAATTTCTTAACGTAAACAAGTATGCTAACTGTTTCAGTGCTGAATTCGTGACAATGTTACATGCTTCAGAGATGCCCTACAGCAAACTTTGCTGTAAACGGTTATATCACGTGACGGCATCCGAAAAAAAAGGGTTGAAATTTCAGATCCATACTAAAAAAGCTTTTTTCGAGCATAGAATTGCTTACATGGAACGCGAACTTGACGACATTCTGCACTGCCCCTGCCCTGGTTGTGGTGCCCAACTTCAATACGACGCCCAGAAACAGGCCATGACCTGTTTGCATTGTGGCTACACGGAAAAACTCGATTTTTCAAAAGATCGTATTGAAGAGCTGGGCTGGAGCTATGCCCAAGCCGATAAAGCAGCCTCTAATCCGCACTCCGTTGAACGTCACTTATTTTCTGTAAACAATGCGGAGCTAAAACGCTTATCAATTACGATACTACCACCATAACCTGTGGGTTTTGCGGTTCTAAAAACGTAAATCCTGAAGCCACCAAAACGCGTCTGTTCGAACCACAAGGCATTATACCCTTTAAAATTTCCCGCAGTCAGGCCTCTGATTCTTTTCGAAACTGGATTGGTAAAAGCATCTGGGCTCCGAACGATCTGAAAGACCTGGCTAGCCTGGATAATCTCCACGGAATTTATATTCCCTTCTGGACCTATGATGTCGAGACGAACTCGCAGTGGGAAGGTGAAGCCGGAACGTATTATTACGTCACTGAACAGTTTCGGGATCAGAACGATACCGCGTACAAACGCGACAAGTTCGACAGACCCGCTGGTGGTACCGGTCTGGTACATACGAGCAGTTTTTTGATGATGTCCTGATTCTGGCTTCCCGTCAGTTAGGGCAATCTACGATTCAGGAAGTATATCCTTATTTACTCAATCAGGTAGTGAATTATGAGCCGAAGGTTATGTTAGGCTGGGAAGCCGAAGTCTACAAGATCAACCCACAGGAAGGATACGGGGTGGCCAAACAGCAAATAGACAACCGAATAGAATCAGCCTGTGCAGACAAATTAGCCGATGATACGTACCGAGGCCTGAACATTCAAACCGAATATACCAGCCAAACATTCAAGCACGTAGTTTTACCCCTCTGGATTTGTGCCTATTAATACGGCGGGAAAAACTATCATTTCTTAATTAACCGGGCAAACCGGTAGTATTTCTGGCAAGCGGCTCCTCTCTACCTGGAAAATAGCTTTAGCCGTCATAGCTTTTATTTTACAAGTGGTAATTTTCACAAGTATACTGTAATACTCAAAAATAATCAGTAAAAATACTTATAAATATATCATTTTTTTGCCCATCTATCAAAATAAAAAGTAGCGGAATCTATTAGCAATCTCGGTAAACGGTTAGTAGTTTTTTCAGAATATTGATTTGCACTTACCGTTGTTTGATATAATTTCTGAATATTAAACAGATTGATGGCCGAAACACTAATCTTAAGTTGTTTTTTGGAAAGAAAATACTTGTATATATCCGCATTTAATATAGGGTACAGCGACTTAAAATTAGATACATTTTTATTCAAATTAATACCAAAATCTGCATTTAAATAAACATTTTTGAATTCAAAATCAGTTTTCAGCATAATATTATACATGTAATTAATAGAAGACGATTTATTTGTTTTAAAAAATGAATTTCGCCATTCAATATTAAAACCAGAATAATTAGACCCTTTAAAATTAATACCCCACTATTAAAATAAATATAATTAGTATATTGAATAAATTTAGAATTTAAAATCAAAGGAGTATTTATAATATTAAAAAAATTCAAAATATAGGTATTAATTCTAGTCTGCGGAGCAAAATTAATCCACATGGCCGATAAAGTTAAACTATTCTTATAACCAGCTTGTGTATACGTAGAGCTAGCGTATCCTAAATTGTTATATTCATTCATTGATATTATATTATTATTATATACTGTGTACTTCGAATTAAATGTCAAATTATGCTTTTTCTTTAATAATAAATTATAATTCACCTCAATAGCATGATTAAAATAATAACTCAAATGACTATTACCAAATTTAACTTCCTGAATATTTGAGCTATCAACTAAAGGGAATAGCATATTTACATCGGGTAAACGGTTTGTCTGATTATACATCAACGATAGTTTACTAGCATTCTTGAATAGATACTGAATATTCACTTTCGGTAGAATACGAGTTTTAGAATAGTTAGCATCGGCTGAATTATTAACTCTATATCCCTGCCAATTCCAGGTATTTAGTCCGGCAACAAAATTCAGATTATCTTTTTTATAAAATAAATTAATGTGTAAAGCCTCCTGCCAGTCCTGAATATGAAATGGGTGAATCGATAAATCTGGCCTCTGAAGCGTACTATTTTCTAGTATTTGAAATCTATTCTGTATTTTCAGATTATTTTCATATACCAGGCTTCCCTTAAATTCGACAAGCCATTTTCTATTTAATGGCCAATCGTGCACAATTTGCGTTTCAATATATTGTTCGTGACTATGATTATTTAATGAATTATGGTTATTAATAAATCGGTTAAAGGAATTTAACGTATTCTGATAGGTCTGCTCTAATCTATTCATCGAATAATAATGACTAAGGTATAATGAAGTCAGATTGGCTGGTTTTTTATATCTGTGAACCCAAAGGGCCTGCTGGCTGGTAGAAAAATTAACATCTTTTTGATAATTAGAGTGTTGTAATTCACTTTTAATAGAATCATTATTTATAATGAATTCAGTATATGTATGCTTATAATCGGTAATCTGACGATTTCTGGCAATAATATTTGCTGTAAATTTTAATTGATTATTCTGGTTAAGCTTTACTGAGCTCATCAGCGTTGCCTGAGCATTCAATAAATTCCGGTCAATTGTAGAGTTAATCTGTTCATTCAGAAGGCTATTATTCAGATTATTGGTTAACTTACTTTCCTGATACACCTTTCGTTTGGTTTTATCAAGGGTTGCAAATCCGAACCATTCCTGTTTTGGTGTCGATTTATTAAAATTGATACCCGTACCGGTTATCTGTCCGACTCCTTCCTGTTCTGCCGATTCATAAATAGTAAATCGACGGTCATATTCTTTCGTAAATCTATTTTCTACAAGATCAGTAACCGAATAGGCTCCATTAAAATTAGTAAAAGCTCTTTGCGAAATATTCGATTCTGTTTGAGGAGAAAAGCCATTTTTATTAATATTATTTTTAATTAGAAAAAAATTCAAATATTGATCTGGTTTTATTTTATTAAAATACACTGAATTATTATATGATTTTGGGTTTCCGTATGAAGCTTCAGCTGAGCCATACATACCATTCTGGCGGCCTTCTTTTAATTTTAGATTTAAAGATACGGTTTTATCACCCGAAGAATTTGTATTTTCAATAACTTCAAGCTGTTTAATCATTTCCGACTTTAATATTTGCAAAGTTGTTTTGGGGTTACCTCCAAAAAATTGTTTTCCATTAATTGTAATAATGTCTACCGGTTTTCCCATAACCTCAATACGGCCATTTCCGTGTAACGTAATGCCCGGAATTTTACCCAACAACTCATTGGCATCACTATGAGGTCTGGTTATGATACTATCCGTTTTAATAATTAAAGTGTCCCCCTGATAGTATAAACCATTTTTAGATTTGATAACTACCTCTTTTAATTGCTGTATTTTATCACGTAAAGTTATTTCAAAATAAAAATGATTAGAAAGTTCAGAAATTTTACCATTTTTTGTTTCTGTGTAATACCCCTCTCCTTCAAGTAAAAGAAAATAAGATTCATCCCTGTTTAATACTTTTACCGTAATACAGGTATCTTTATTTTCTATTGTATAGGTATTATTTTGCCATTTTAGCCGAAGTGATGTTCCTAACCGGTTAGTAGAATTATGTATAATGCATATTCGGCCATTTTTAATTACCTGACCAGATGCAATGGAAATTGTAATAAAAAATAGAATTAAATACCTGATTAAAAAATGATTCACTGAATTATGTTAGGTTAAATAATTTAAATTTTAGGCATACTAATCAGAGCCACCAGGGTAATCTGAGCTAATCTGACTACGCTTTTTCTCATAACATTTTTTGTTTTTTACATTTTTCAGTGAATCATTAAACAAATATGAGTATATAATAAGTATATTTGCAAATAAAAATTATCATTAATCTTAATCCAATGCAAAGATTAATCCTAATCATTCTTACCCAAGCAATAAGTTTAACCACTTATTCACAAAATACGAATAACCCCACTTCACTGGCATTAGCAGGTAAATTGCTGTCAAGTACTATTTCATACGAATCGAACACCAGTAAAGTATCTGATTCTCAATCAGATAACCAGAAATTATTAATTAAAGTGCCTAGCTCATATACTAAAAAGCAGTTGAGTAAAGAAGTTCGAATTGAAAAAGAACTACCTGATAAAGTCATTGTAACCTGTGGACTTACACGTGTGCGAACAGAATCAAAAAGCGAAGGAAATGAAACTACTTATGACTCTGACAATACCTTCGAACAGGGCCTGGTTCAAAAAGGTACTTACCAATATTTATATAATTCGTGCATTGGAAAATGGTCTAAAATCAAGTACTCTTCTGCTTATGCTCCCCTTGATACGCTCAGCAATCTACCTAAAATTGCATATGTTTTCAATGACGTACCTACCCTGCACCCTTTATTTGAACTAAATGGTGTTTTATTATTCCACCCCACAAAGCTGCTCTTAAAAAAGGGCGATACCTGGACTGACTCATTAAAGGCCGGGCATAATGAAACGATGGTTAGCACCTATACCATTGAGAGTATAGAAACTAATCAGGCAAAAATTAATGTAGAAGGCACCAGGTTGATCCCTCCCTCTGAAGCAGACCCTACCGGCAAATCAGGAACTATGCATGAGAAGTCTTTAACTATCAAGGGAAGTCTATACGTAAACCTCGAAACCGGGCTTATATCCTCCCTTAATCTTGCTATTCAGAAAGAATATGAAATAAAAGTAATGACCTACCATTTCAGCACGCTGGAAACAGGCAAACTGAGCATTACCAATACGATAGTAAAATAAGCTTACCCTATAAACTCCACTCGTCCTCCCAGCGTTGCAAGGCTCCCTTCAGCTCTCGGAGGGCGTTGGTATCGTGAGCCTTTTCGGCCACGTCAATACCTTTTTGATAAATCCGCCGGGCCTCTTCTTCCTCATCTGCTTCGGCCCAAAACTGCCCGGCGTGGTAATAGGTTGGTACGTAGTTGGGAAAGTCTGTTAATAATTTTTCAAATCCTGCACGGGCTTTCTGGGAATCTGTCTTCTGATATTCCAGGGTAAGAGCATACCAGTTAAACGGATCGTCGGGTTCTTCTTCACAAAAGGTACGTAACCATTCAATGCGTTCCATAGGGCTGTTTAGCGTTATGGATACAAATAAAATAGCATCGGGATTTCATCACCAAGTCAGCTCTTACTTTTCGATTCAGAATTTAGCCTGATTTATGGCAATCTGAAATGTTAAGGCAGAAGATTGAAAACTATAATGGTATGCAAGCATACTATTATTTAAAAAATCATTTACCTTCGCAGCAATACCTCTGTAATCAATGATACGAAACTTTTGAAGCCATGAAGATCCTTGTTTGTATTAGCATCGTGCCGGATACCACCGCAAAAATTTCATTCACAGATGGCGGCACGAAGTTTGATAAAGCTGGAGTGCAGTTCATTTCAGGCCCTTACGATGATTATGCCCTCAGCCGGGCCGTTGAGTTGAAAGAACAACTTGGTGGTACGGTAACGGTTATCAATGTGGGCGATGCTGAAGGAGATGCCATTATTCGTAAAGCCCTGGCCGTTGGTGCAGATGACGCCATACGGGTCAATGCCGAGCCTGTTGATGCTTTTTTCGTAGCAGAACAGATCGCAGCAATTGCCCGTCAGGAAAATTATGATCTGATTCTGATGGGTCGGGAATCCATTGACTTTAATGGAGGCCAGGTGCACGGTATTGTAGGCGAATTGTTGGGCGTTCCTTCTTTTTCACCCGTTATGAAACTGGATATTTCGGGCACAACGGCCCGGTTTTCACGGGAAATTGAAGGTGGGAAAGAACTTCTCGAAGCAGCCTTGCCGCTGGTATTGGGCTGCCAGGAACCCATTGCCGAATGGAAGATTCCGAATATGCGTGGAATTATGTCAGCCCGCACGAAACCCTTAAAAGTGGTAGAGGCTCCTGGTCATGATTCGCTTACGCAAGTTTCTAAATTTGAACTTCCGCCCGCCAAAGGAGCCGTAAAGATGATTCCTGCCGAAGAAGCAGAGCAACTCATTACACTCCTCAAAACAGAGGCTAAGGTTTTGTAAACAACTGTATCAGAATCAGTTACTGGTTACTTACTGAGAGTCGTCAGCTTATTAAATACAACTTTACTGATAAGCAAAAACGACCAGAACCTAATTCAATACATTCACAATCTTAACTCCAAATGATCCGTCTCTTATCAATTGAAGGCTGAACACTCTAAACTCATTTTATCATGTCTGTTCTCATTTTCGCTGAATTAGATGAAGGAGAAGTTAAAAAAGCTTCTCTGGAAGCATTATACTACGGAGCAGAAGTTGCTAAAAAATCAGGCACTTCTGCCACCGCTTTAGTAATTGGCCCAACTCAGACAGATTTAAGCAACCTGGGGCAATATGGAATAACGAAAGTATTACACGTTACTCTCGAACAATTGGTAGCTGCAAATGCCATGGCTTACGCGTCTGTTTTAGCTCAGGCTGCCGAAGCAGAAGCTGCCAAGGTCATTGTGCTTGCCAAGTCATCTCTTGGTGATGCCCTGGCCGCACGTGCGGCCGGAAAATTAAAAGCTGGCCTGGTTTCCAATGTAACCGAACTGCCCGAAACAGGCGAAATTTTCAGAGTAAAACGCAGCATATACACCGGTAAAGCTTTTGCACTTACCGAGATCACAGCAGATATTAAAATTCTAATACTGAAAAAAAATGCGGTAACTCCCGAGCTGATAACCAATACAGCCACGGTCGAAGCATTTATACCGACGTTATCTACTACTGATTTTACCGCCAAAGTGACAGATATTGAACGAACTACGGGGGAAATTTCACTTTCTGATGCGGATATTATTGTTTCAGGAGGCCGTGGTATGAAAGGACCCGAACACTGGCAACCCCTACTCGACCTGGCCCATGCCTTACACGCAGCAACGGGTTGCTCAAAGCCCGTTTCTGATCTGGACTGGCGGCCCCATCATGAACACATTGGGCAAACGGGCATTAAAGTAAGTCCCAATGTGTACATTGCCTGTGGGATTTCGGGGGCTATCCAGCACCTAGCTGGAGTTAACGGGTCCAAAGTAATCGTGGTTATCAATAAAGATCCGGAAGCTCCATTCTTCAAAGCAGCCGATTATGGAATTGTTGGGGATGTGTTTGAGGTATTACCCAAACTGACAAAAGCAGCAAAAGAACAGTTGGAATAGCTTTTATTGGCATTATTTTACAAACATTACGGGCATCTACTCCGTTAAAGACCCGCTGAGTTTCCAAAACTCGACGGGTCTTCTTAATTTTGCCTAGCCCTTTATAAACAAAGGTCGTATCAAGTGGAAAAAATCAAGTTAGAGATTTTAGGTCTTTCACCCAGTCAGTCTCAGACCGGGTCCTTTGCATTAGTATTAGGAGAAGAGTACGGAAACCGTCGGCTCCCAATCATCATCGGTATGTTCGAGGCTCAGGCCATTGCCATCGAGATTGAGAAAATCACACCCAATCGGCCGATGACTCATGATTTATTCAAGTCTTTCGCTCAGAGTTTTCATTATAAGGTTAGTGAAATTGTTATTTCCGATCTTCGTGAGGGCATTTTCTTTGCACAAATCGTATGTACAGATGGTTTAAAAGAGCGTGTTGTAGATGCCCGCCCATCAGACGCTATCGCCATTGGCTTGCGTTTTAACGTACCTATCTACACCTACGAAACACTCCTCTCAGAGGCCGGTATTGTAGCCAATGAAGGTTCTTCATCTGAAACAACAGAGCCTTCTGCTCCATCAACCAAAACGAAGCCCTTCCCGGATCAACTAAAAGATAATACGGTCGAAGATTTACACAAGTTGTTAGAACAGGCACTAAATAATGAAGAATACGAGCGAGCAGCTCAGATTCGTGACGAAATCAGTCGTCGGAATTAATCCCGTACTTCCGGGTTATTGTTAGAGCAAACCGTTAAAAAGCCTTAAATGAGGCCAACCAATTAATTCCGCAGCATATGAATTATATACTTTTGTTACTGTTCAACCATGGCTACTATCAGTCAACGTAAAAGTTACCTTCCAAATCTTACCGTCACGGTTAGTTTAACCATTGCCCTCTTTCTAATTGGGTTATGTGGTTTACTAACACTTATGGGACGCAAATTAACGGAAGTTGTTATGCAGAATATTGAAGTACAGATCTACTTAAAAAAAGGTTTATCTCCCGAAGAAAATGATAAGACCCGTGCCACAATCGCTTCAAAACCTTACGTTGCTCAGGTAAATGGCCATCCCGATGTTCGATTTATCTCAAAGGAAGAAGCTGCTGATAAATTTATTAAAGACACTGGGGAAGATTTCAAGCAGTTTTTAGGAGAAAATCCACTGCACGATGCCATAATAGTTAAAGTAAATAAGGAATACTTTTCAGAGGCAGGTTTAAAACAGATCAAACAAAATATTGAAAAAATTCCTGGTGTTTTTGAAGCCAATTACGTTGAAAACTTTGTAGAAGACGTCAACAAAAACATCACGAAAATCTTTTTGGTATTGTCTGTTTTTGTAGTTCTGCTGTTGATAATCATTGTTGTTTTAGTTAATAATACCATTAAGTTATCTCTTTATTCCCAGCGTTTTACCATTCGTAGTATGCAGTTGGTAGGAGCCACAGACGGTTTTATCCAACGACCCTTTTTGTACCGGGGCATATTTCAGGGAATAGTCAGTGCAATAATGGCTTGCGGCTTATTAGCCTTTTTGCTGAAACTGGCCCAGAAATATATTGAGGGAATTAGCCTCTTGTTAGACGACTGGGAGACGTTGGGCATTCTTGCTATAATGATAGTAATTATTGGTATCATTATAGGATTTTTCAGTACTTTCCAATCCGTTGGACGTTACCTCCGCTCATCACTCGATCGACTTTATTAATACATAACATATTTAGTATGGCAAAAGAACTAAACCCTACCAAGCCTGAGGCAATGCCTTTTTCGCGTAAAAATTACCTTTGGATGATTATCGGTATTGTCTGCATTCTAATCGGATTTCTGGTAATGTCCATGGACAAAGAACCCTTTGGATTTGGTTTTCTTGGCCTAACGTTAGGGCCAGTTATTGTTGTTGCAGGTTTCATCGTTGAGTTCTATGCTATTCTTCAGAAGAAATAAACTCACATTATTCAGAAAATCATTTTTCTGAATAATAATATTGTTTCATAACGGTATCAGCAACGGCGGTAGCTGATACCGTTATTCCTTTCCAGAAGCTTTATCTGACTCTCATGACCATTCTCCAGGCCATTATTCTAGCCATTATCGAAGGTATTACCGAATATCTCCCTATTTCTTCCACCGGGCATATGATTCTGTACAGTTCACTGGCTGGTATTGCATCTGATCCTTTTGTTAAATTATTTACAGTTGCGATTCAGTTCGGTGCAATCCTCTCGGTTGTAATACTCTACTTTAAGCGTTTTTTCAGATCCATTAACTTTTATGTAAAGCTCTTTGTAGCTTTTATACCAGCCGTTGTTTTTGGGCTACTTTTAAGCGATACCATTGATGCCTTATTAGAAAGCCCGATGGGTGTGGCTGTTTCCTTACTGATTGGAGGAATTATTTTATTATTTGTTGATAAATGGTTTAATCGTCCCAGTATTGACGACTCCGATGACATTGATTTATTAAATGCCTTTAAGATTGGCCTGTTTCAATGCATTGCGATGATTCCCGGCGTTTCCCGTTCGGGAGCATCAATTGTGGGTGGAATGAGTCAGGGAATCAGCCGGAAAGCTGCGGCAGTATTCTCCTTTTTCCTGGCAGTACCTACTATGGCGGCGGCTACTGCTAAAAAACTTTTTGATTATTTTAAAGAAGGCAACACCCTTACCACAGAGCAATGGCAGTTATTTGCCATTGGTAACCTGGTGGCCTTTTTAGTAGCCATGTTAGCCATTCGTTTCTTTATCAACTACTTAGCTAAATATGGCTTTAAGGCCTTTGGTTGGTATCGGATCATTGTAGGTGCTGTTATTATTGCCTTATTAATGAGTGGCTTTAAACTCGATGTGGTTTAGCAATTAATCATTATTACATCAATACCTTATTCAAGTGAATACCGAAACTCCTGATCCAGGCAAAGTGCTACTGATTGATAAACCACTTGGATGGACATCCTTTGCGGTGGTGAAAAAGTTGAAATGGGCCGGGAATTACAAAAAAATCGGGCATGCCGGAACGCTTGATCCATTAGCTACTGGATTATTGATTTGCTGTACTGGTAAAATGACCAAACAAATTGAAACCTATCAGGGAGCAGAGAAAGAATATACAGGCACGCTAGTGCTGGGCCATACTACACCATCGGTTGATCTGGAAACAGCCATTGATGGCGAATATCCAACCGAACACATTACGCAGGAAGGAATGAACGAGGCTATTCGGCAACTCACTGGTAAAATCATGCAGACGCCTCCCCTTTTTTCTGCTGTAAAAATTGACGGTAAAAGGGCTTATGAATATGCACGCAGTGGGCAAGAAGCTGAGATTAAAGCAAAACCCATTACGATTACCACATTTGAAATTGACCCAAGCCGATTTCCTGAGGTTGATTTTCGTGTAGTTTGTTCGAAAGGTACGTACATTCGTAGTCTGGTACGCGACTTCGGCTTACTCTGTGGCTCAGGTGCTTACATGAAAAGTCTTCGACGCACCCGAATTGGGGCATTCCGAATTGAAGAAGCCACCACATTGGAACAATTTGTTGAGCAGCATCGCCCAGGAACTACCCTATACGAGGCCCGGTTGGTTTCCCACTGAAAATTATGCAAGTATACCACGGAATAGAGTCTTTTCAGCGTCTTCCTTATGCAGTAGTAACAAGCGGAACATTCGATGGCGTTCACCTGGGTCACCAGAAAATCTTAAGCCGGTTAAAAGAGTCGGCTCGCCAAAATAATGGGCAATCCGTTGTCATTACATTTTGGCCTCATCCTCGTATGGTAGTCTCAGCTGATAGTACTGATTTGAAACTCCTTAGCACTCTGGAAGAAAAAATAGAGCTATTAGCTAAAAGTGGTATTGATCATTTATTGATTATTCCTTTCAATCGAGACTTTTCATTACTTACATCCGACGAATTTATTCGAAGCATTCTGAGTAATGCCATTGGGACGAAACGGCTTATTATTGGCTATGATCATCGCTTCGGGCGAAACCGGGAAGGCGGTTTCGAATACCTCCAGGCCCAGGCCCATGAGTATGGATTTGAATTGGAAGAAATTCCCCGGCAGGATGTCGAGCACTCAGTTGTTAGCTCAACCAAAATTCGACAGGCTTTATTAGCTGGCGAAATCAAAACGGCTACAGCTTTTCTGGGCCGAAATTATACTCTTTCCGGGACTGTTGTGAAGGGGCGACAACTCGGCCGAAAGCTGGGTTATCCCACTGCCAACCTGCAACTCCCTGAAACGTACAAATTAGTCCCTGGTGATGGGGTCTACGCCGTACGGGTAAACTGGCAAGATGAAGTATACGGAGGCATGCTCAGTATTGGTACCAACCCGACGGTTGAGGGAACCGTACGAACGATTGAAGTGAATATTTTTGATTTTGATCGGGAGATTTACGGAGAGAAACTAACGCTCGAATTTGTCAGTTGGTTACGTGGTCAAGTAAAATTTGATAGCCTGGAAACCCTCATCTACCAAATCGGGCAGGATAAAATAGATTCGTATGCCGCGTTAGGAATGAACCTTTAACAAAAGAGGCGGTTTAATACCGCCTCTTTTATATTATCCATCAACTAGTTTGACATAACTACCCAGCCATTTTACTTCCGAATTCATCTGACTAAGTATCTTCTGTACTTTGTCGTCTTTTAAATGACCTTCAAATTCCATTAAAAACCAGAATCCAAACCGGTCGCTCTGGCGGCTTGGGTGGCTAGCCAACTTCGTTAGGTTAATGTCATATAGTTCAAATTCCCGTAAGAATCTGGAAAGCGTTCCTGGCTTATCTGAGTCGGGGAAGTTGACAATAACCGTTGTTTTATCATTTCCCGAAGGAGCATTTTCAAATTCCTTGGCCAGAATCAGAAAGCGAGTCCGATTAACAACCGAGTCCTGAATGTTATCAAACAAGACAGGCACACCAAAAATCTTACCAGCGATCGCCGAACAAATGGCAGCTGATTGCGGATCTTCAGCGGCCATTTTAGCCGCTTTTGAAGTAGACTCTACGGGGATTATTTCTATGGTTGTGTTATTGAAATAATCATCCAGGAATCGTTTACACTGGCGAAAGCCAATATCCTTCGAATAAATGCGTCGTATATCAGACAGTTTTTCGGCTAAAGTTGCAAAAGCAAAATGAATGGGGGTAACCACTTCAGCCGCAATCTTAACGTCTTTCTCATTCAGATTGTCGACGGTCTCAAATACCAGTCCTTCCTGATTATTTTCAATGGGCACTACTCCAAATTTTGCCCGCCCCGTTTCTACTGCTTCAAAAACCGAACGAATGGTGGGCAAAGCATCATATTCACTCATTCCACCAAAACGTGACTCTGCTGCCTGGTGCGTAAAACTCCCCTCTGGCCCAAGGTATGCAATACGTTCAGGTAATTCAATATTCCGGGCTACTGCGAAAATTTCCAGAAAAATGGCCTCAATTGCTTCGGCTCCCAAATGACCATTTGACTGATTTGCCAACCGGTCAATAATTGATTTTTCACGTTCGGGGCGATAAATCAGAGCCTGGGTTGATCGCTTCAGTTCACCTACTTGCTGCACTACGTCCATACGGGCATTCAGTAACTCAAGTAGCTGATTATCTATTGAATCAATCCGGCTCCTTAACTCTTCGAGGGTCATGTAAGGAAGAAATAAAGTACAAAACTATTTTAATCCGCGTAAACGGCGAGTAAAGTTTAATTGGCGAGCCGTTAAAACTTTCTCTTTCATCATTTTTTTGAACGGCATTTTATAGGCTTCAGGATCAAATTTAACGGCTTTCATCGTGTAAAATAAACGTGACCAGAAACGATCCTGATATTCTACCGTATCCGGTAAAAGCCAGTAAAACTCCGCCATGGTACGTTTGAAACGATCGGTATACTGATACCCCGTTTCCCGATCCAGATGTTCATACATATTGATCCGGTTAAACAGAAAATGAGCCTCCCAGCGGTGATCGGTATTGCTTTGCCCCCCATTATGTTTTCGGTAAACCGACATTACCTCATCTATATACCCAGCAGGCCCTTGCCGCAAAAGCAAAACGTGCAAAGGGATATCCCCACTTTTCGACTGTACCAGCCAGGCAGGTAACCGAGGAAGTACCCCTTTCCGTAAAACAATACTGGCAGTTGCAATAAACCAGGTTTCCCGATCCCCAATGATGTCATTCAGTGTAATAACTGGCTTTTGGTCTTTATTATTCAATAAGTAAGAAGGGGCACTATGATCAAAATACTCTACCCGGGCGTTGTGAAAACACATGGAGTAATCCGTATGGCTTTCCATAAAATCAACCTGCTTTTGCAGTTTGAGCGGATCCAGCCAATAATCATCTCCTTCGCATATGGCCAGGTACTCACCTTTGCATTCGTGATAAACATCTACAAAATTGTAAATGGCTCCTCGGTTTTTTTCAAAAAGTAATACTCGAATTTTATCAGGATAGCGTTTCTGATATTCCTGTAGAATTGCCCTTGTGTCATCTTTTGAAGCATCGTCCCCTATCACAATCTCAAATTCAAACGTAGTTTTTTGGCCCAGAAAACTTTCAATAGCCTGGGCTATGAATGGACCGTGATTATAGGTAATACAAAAGACACTTAATTTAGGAAGCATAGGTTATTTGTCGATCCAATACTGTTTCTGGATGGATATTCTTATTAAAATCTCTGTTCTCGTGAAAGTAAAACAGAAACCATCTGAAGGGCTGGTTAACCCGGCCACAAATATCAAAATTATAAACCGTCTTCTTGCTACAGATGATTGTTTAAGATCATAATTTGAATGGCTACGGTAATCTGATACGAAAAAGTCGGCGGAGTCTATTACTCACTCCGCCGACTTTTTTTAACCTGCGTTTCCTCATATAAGCAATATGCACCTCTTTTTACGCAAAAAAAAGAGGTGCAGTAATCTTACGCTACTTCAAGCTCTTCCTCGATTTCATCCTTCTCAACAATTAGGTTATCAATAATAAACCGCTGACGATCAGGCGTGTTTTTACCCATGTAATAGCTTAATAACTTAGGAATAGTAGATTCTTTTTGTAGAATTACCGGCTCCAGCCGCATATTCTCACCGATAAAGTTACCAAACTCATCTGGGGAAATTTCTCCCAACCCTTTAAAGCGGGTAATTTCTATTTTACGCCCTCCGGTGCTTAGTTTTTCAATCGCTTTTTTCTTTTCGTCTTCTGAATAGCAATAGATCGTATCCTCGTGTTTTTTGGGATTCCGAACCCTAAACAGAGGCGTTTCAAGAATATATAAATGGCCATTACGAACTAAATCCGGGAAGAACTGCAGGAAAAATGTTAGCAACAATAATCGAATGTGCATTCCATCGACGTCTGCATCAGTTGCTACCACAATCCGGTTAAAGCGAAGGTTTTCCAGGCCATCTTCAATATCCAAAGCATGTTGCAAAAGGTTAAACTCTTCGTTTTCATAAACCACCTTTTTAGTTAAACCAAAACTATTTAATGGTTTACCTCTCAGGCTGAAAACTGCCTGAGTCTGAACATTTCTGGATTTTGTGATTGACCCTGAAGCAGAGTCCCCTTCGGTTATAAACAAAGTAGTATCCAGACGATCTTCGGACTTTATATCAGGGAGGTGAATCCGGCAATCCCGCAATTTTTTATTGTGAACGCTGGCCTTCCTGGCCCGATCATTAGCAAGTTTTTTAATCCCGGCAATTTCCTTCCGCTCCCGTTCGGATTGTTCGATCCGCTTCTTAATAGCTTCAGCAATTGCTGGATTCTTATGCAGGAAATTATCAAGTTCTGTTTTGATGAAATCAACTACATAACTCCGCACAGTTGGCGAATTCGGGTCAGGGGCCATATTCGCTGAGCCCAGCTTTGTTTTAGTCTGCGATTCAAATACAGGTTCCTGAACGCGGATGGAAATCGCAGACGATATACTGCTACGCACATCTTCGGGGGCATACTCTTTCTTGAAAAATTCCCGCATGGTCTTAACAATGCCTTCTTTGAAAGCCGCCAGGTGTGTTCCACCCATCGTAGTATTCTGCCCATTCACGAAGGAATAATACTCTTCACCGTACTGATTGCCGTGTGTCATGACAATCTCAATATCAGAACCTTTTAAATGAATAATCGGGTAGCGAATACTTTCAGAATCCGTTTTACGCTCTAGCAAATCGAGTAAGCCTCGCTGGGCTACGTATTTCTGACCATTAAACTGAATGGTTAATCCGGCATTTAAATAGGCATAGTTCCAGATCTGATTTTCCAGATACTGAGGGATAAAGTGATAGTTTTTGAAAATCGTGTTATCTGGCTCAAATATTACCTGGGTACCATTCCGCTCCTTGCTTTCAAGTGTCCCTTTCGATTCGTGCAATAATTCACCTTTCGAGAATTCAGCCCATTTGGTTTGTCCATCGCGAAAGGCTTGTACTTTAAAATAGTTGGATAATGCGTTTACCGCTTTGGTACCAACTCCATTCAGCCCAACTGATTTCTGAAAAGCCCCCGAATCATATTTACCCCCTGTATTAATCTTAGACACAACCTCCACCACTTTACCCAATGGGATACCACGACCATAATCACGCACCTCGACCCGATGTTCAGCAATTTTCACTTCAATCACCTTCCCATAGCCCATCACATGTTCGTCAATGCAGTTATCGATTACCTCTTTAACCAGTACATAGATGCCATCATCGGCTGAAGAACCATCTCCCAATTTTCCAATATACATACCTGGACGTAAGCGGATATGTTCCTTCCAATCAAGCGACCGGATGCTGTCCTCGGTGTATTCAACGCGTTTTTGTTCTGCCATGATTCAATTTTTTACTCTGGTATTCGTTTCTCAAAAATAAGATTTGTTCAATTTTTATCATAGTCAAAATCCTATTTTGATAAAATGTTAATTACGCAAAAGGTATCTATAATTACAAATTTCCTGCTTTACTTTGTGGTTTCGATTTGGTTTATTAAGGTTTCGGCATTGAAAAAACACAATTAACGAATCTAATATCCAAAGCGTATACCTTCCTCCCAAGAAACAATTTTAACTTAAAAACAACGAAATGCTGATCTTTTTTCGGCTAGTACTGAATTTGGAACGAATGCAAAAGGTTTGGTCTTCCCACAAACTTCTATTTCAAGTTTCCATTGCTTTATTCCTGATCAGTCCATTTGCCTGGTCACAAACCACCACACCCTCTAGCACAACATCCTCTGGGGGGCAACCTGTTGGATTATCTTCCACCAATGCTACCATTTCTTCCGGAGCTACGAAACAGACTGACCAGACTACCCAGCGTCAATACGTAACGGATCTTCGTATTAAAGCTCGTGAAGATTCCATCCGTTTATTAAGAGCCCAAACAGAAGATAATACTACCGTTTCTCAACGCTTAAAGGTATTCGGTGCCGATATCTTTTCGAATAAAAGCCTTGAGTTTGTACCTATTACGAATATTGCGACTCCTAAAGGTTACATTTTAGGCCCTGGGGATGAGCTAGTCATTAACTTATACGGCGAGTTATTCAAAGATATCAGCATTCAAAAGCGTATAACCCCTGATGGAATTGTTCAGATTGACCAGGTCGGGCCGGTTTTCCTGAGTGGAATGACGATTGAAGCAGCTACCCAACGTCTGCGAACGAAGCTTGCTCATATTTACCCCATTGGGCGTGGTATGGATATGAGTGTACGGGTAGGTGATATTCGTAGCATTCGTGTCAATTTCATTGGTGAAATTGTTAATCTTGGAACCTACACGGTTCCTTCTTTAATGACTTTGATGAATGCCCTTTATTTTTCGGGTGGCCCTACGGCATCTGGCTCTTTCCGTACGATTAACCTTATTCGTCGCAACCATGCCGGCCGTGATACGCTCATCCGAACAGTCGACTTATATGAATACATAACCAAAGGCTTACGTTTAAGTGATATTAGTTTGAAAGACGATGACGTCATTCAGGTTCCACCTTATAAAACCAGAATTGAACTAGGTTCAGGCACCAAGAAGACAGGCTACTTTGAATTGTTACCAGGCGAAAATCTGGGAAACCTTATTGAATACGCTGGTGGTTTTGTTGAAAATGCTTATTTAAGCGTAATTACGATTGTACGGCTAACTTCCAATGGCCTTAAATATCTGGATGTCAGACTAGAAGATATTAATACGTTTGAAGTTAAAAACGGAGATAAAGTTTTCATTGGAACCATACCAGAAAGGGATGATAATATCGTTTCTATTTCCGGAAGTGTTTACTTACCCAATGCATATCCTTTTGAAAGTAACCGAACCGTTAAGGCTTTATTACAGCGTGCAGAAGGCACAACGAAAGAAGCTTTTTTGGGCCGTGCTATTTTATACCGAAGAAAAGATGATATGACGGAAAAAACCATCCCACTTAATCTTTCTCGAATTATGTCGGGGCAGGATCCAGACGTTGAGTTAGAAAAACAGGACCGCCTGGTTATAAACAGTGTTAAACAACTTAGAGAAGGCCTAGTGGTCAGAATATTAGGAGAGGTGAATAATAATCTGATGGATGAAAACAATGGTTACTTCCCCTGGTATGATAGTATGACCGTAGAAGATCTGATTTTATTGGCGGGTAATCTACAACCTGGGGCTTCTCCTAATCATATTGAAGTGGTTCGGCCTAAGCATCTGGAAAGTGATGACCCTAAGCAGATCAACTCTTCTTTAGCTGAAACATTTACATTTGGTATTAGCAAAGATCTTCGCCTGACAGAGCAAGCTTCTAAATTTACACTAAAACCTCATGACATCGTATACGTTAGAACCTCCCCTAACTTTGAAAATAACCAATCAGTGAAGATTGAGGGTGAAGTTCTTTACCAGGGCGAATTTAGTTTAATTGATCGGGACGAACGTATTTCTGATTTAGTAAAACGGGCTGGTGGCTTAACCGCTTATGCTTATGTAGATGGGGCCAGCCTGATTCGGGTAACCAAGTTATCCAAAGCGGAGATACAACAACAACAAAAAACGATTGCTCAGCTTTCTGATGACAGCAAGAAATCTTCTGTTCAAGCTGATTTTATTACTGACGGCAAAGAGGAAGCTATTGGTATTGACCTAAAAAAAATCCTGCAAAAACCTCATACCGAGATTGACCTAGTCTTACAGGATGGTGATTTATTAAGCGTTCCGAAACACAACCCAACTATTAAAATTGAAGGGGAAGTTCAGCTACCTACCACTACCCGCTATACCAAAGGTGTAGGTGTGGGAGAGTATATTTCTCGGGCAGGGGGTTTTACATCCCGAAGCGTAAAACGCCGTACGTACGTTGTATACGCCAATGGTTTTGCTAAAAAAACGAAACGATTCCTGTTCTTTAACTCATACCCTGAGGTTAAACCTGGTTCAAGAATTGTAGTTCCCGTGCGTACAGTATCTGATATCAGTGCACAACAAGTAGTTACTATACTGGGTCAGGTCGGAGCAACTTTATCTGGTGTGCTAACAGTTATTGTATTAATAAGAGCCTTCAACTAATTAAGATATGACTACTAGCGAGCATCAAAAACCGGTTTTAACATCCAACGGAGAGATAGCTACAATTCCTGCTAATCCTCCTTTTGATCCCCGTAAAGCTCTTGCTAAAGCAAAAAACATAGCTCTAACGGTAATCACTTACTGGTGGCTAATTATTATCTGTGCCGTGATAGGTGGTTTATTAGGTTGGCTGTACGATGAGACCAATCAAACACCACCGCAACATACCGCTCATTTGGTGTTTAATCTCGAAACAGGAAGTGGTAGTAGTGAAATGTCTGCTTTTGCTAGTGCATTAGGAGTACCTAGTGCCGGAGCTAATAATAATATGTTTTCTGGAGAAAACTTCCGATACCTTTTTAGATCTAAAAAAATTGGTACCCGTGTCATGTTAACACCTGTTACAATTGGTGGGAAAACTGATTTATTGATCAATTTTTACAAAAACAGGTCGGGGATTCTACGGAAAGAAGATTCGGAAATGATGCAGGATTATTTCCGGAAGCTACATTTCCCTAATGTGCCTCTTGATAAGTATAGTATATTACAGCGTTCCTACGTAGATAAATTTCGGGAAAGTGCTGCCGGAGACCTTAAAATTGACAATGTCGATCGTAAGGCAAGTTTTATGGAGCTTTCGTTTGAATCAGACTCAGATACGTTGTCACAGTTAATAGTTCAAACATTCCTTAATAAAATGGTTGAGTTTTATCAGGAAAGTAAAAGCCAAAAAACGCTGGAATTACTCAAACTAAATATTGCACGCCGTGATTCGATATCTAACAAACTCTCCGGAGCGGAACGCCGGCTAGCAGCAACGCAGGACATTAGCCAATATGCCATTATGCCTTCTGCCAGAGTTAATGAAGGACGTATGCAACAGAATACTGCCTTTTTGCAATCTCTATACAGTGAGTCCATTAGAAATATTGATGCCCTACGAACATCTTTAATCCGGGAAAGCCCACTGATTACTATTATAGACGAGCCCGATTTCCCGCTGCCATTCAAGCCCTATCCATATGGTAAGATGATCAAAGTAGGAATAGCCCTGGGTGTTATTGTGTCCTTACTCTTGGTGTTCCTGATCTCGGCTTATAAAAACATGCTACAAAAGGCATCCGCTTCATGATACAACAAACTATCATTGAACACGGCCGGTCACAAAAAAACTACTGGTCTGACCTTCGAAAATCGTCTGAACTTTTCTGGATATTAGCAAAACGGGATATTACTGTCCGCTACAAGCAAACCGTTCTGGGGGTGGCCTGGAGTGTGGTTCGACCTATCATTACCACAGTCGTATTATTATTTGCTTTCTCTAAAGTTGCTAAAGTTGAGTTTGAACCCGGTGTACCACCGCAACTTTCCATTTTTGCAGCTGTATTGATCTGGACTTTCTTTGCCAATTCGCTATCCCAGGTAAGCAGTAGTATTTTATCTAATACGAATTTAATTACAAAGGTTTACTTTCCCCGCCTTATCCTGCCAACCAGCTCGGTGATGGTCGGATTTGTAGACTTCCTCGTAGGATTAGGATTATTGATTCCGATGTACGGATGGTATTATTTCAAAATCGGACTTTTACCCTCCTGGCAAATTCTGTTTTTACCAGTGTTCGTCCTGTTAGCCTATCTCGCGGCTTTTGCTTTCGGGTTAATTTTAGCAGTATTGAATGTAAAATACCGGGACTTTATCCAGCTTACCCCTTTTATCATTCAGTTCGGCTTTTATGCTTGCCCAGTGGGTTACCCGGTAAGTGCCTTTGAGCATGAATGGTGGTATTCCATTTATAACCTGAACCCAATTGTAGGTTTAATAGATGGGTTCCGCTGGAGTTTACTTGGAGGGCATGCTCCTTTCCGCTTAGAAAGTTTCATACCTAGTGTAGTAATTATCCTGACTACTGTTGTAATTTCGGTATGGTATTTCCGTAAAAAGGAAAATAGTTTTGTCGATTATATCTAACAATATACTCAGATTACGCGTTGGGTCACCCTTGCAACGCGTAATCTGTTTGGCTTTTTCGTATTATGACAGCCATTAAAGTTGAAAATATTAGCAAACGATACATCATTGATCACAAGAAGAAACAACGTGGTGGTGTTGGTATCAAAGATGTACTTACACACAATATCAAATCAGTGTTCAGTTCGGCCTACCGTAAAGAACATACTGAAATTGTTGACGAAAAGGAAGAATTCTGGGCTCTTAGAAACGTTAGCTTTGAAATTGAAAAAGGTGACCGTATTGGAATCATTGGACATAATGGTGCTGGTAAGTCTACCCTGTTAAAGGTATTAAGCCGTATTACTGAACCTACTGAAGGGCGGGTAACCATCAATGGCCGGGTAGCCAGCTTACTTGAAGTAGGTACTGGGTTTCACCAGGAGCTTACAGGCCGGGAAAATATTTTCCTGAACGGTGCCATTCTTGGTATGCGGCAACAGGAAATTCGCAAACACTTTGATGAAATTGTTGACTTTGCGGGTATTGAAAAGTTTTTGGATACACCCGTAAAGCGATATTCATCGGGGATGTACGTGCGACTTGGTTTTGCCATTGCCGCTCATCTC
>JASGGE010000046.1:0-24872 GCA_047605205.1 Siphonobacter sp. | reverse complement strand
GACTCGCAAGGGCTTCTTTACGAAGCAAGCATGAGCAATCAAACCCAGGAAGCCCTCCTTTTATTGGAAGATGGCACGGCCTTTAGAGGTACGGCTTTGGGCAAAATCGGTACGCACGGCGGTGAAATCTGCTTTAATACTGGCATGACTGGCTATCAGGAGATCTATACGGATCCTTCTTATTTTGGTCAGGTTATTGTCAACACCAATGCCCATATTGGGAATTACGGTGTTCTGCTAAATACAGAGGAAGAATCGAAAAGTGTGAAAATTTCCGGGATGATCTGCAATTCATTTTCTCCCGTTCATTCGCGGAAAGTAGCTGATTTTTCACTGCAAGAGTATTTTGAGCGAGCTAATATTGTGGGTATCTGTGACGTAGATACCCGCCAGTTGGTCCGGATTATTCGTGAAAAAGGAGCCATGAATTGCATCATCTCTTCCGAAATTCTGGATGAACAGACATTGATGATGGAACTCAGGAAACTTCCTTCGATGGAAGGGCTGGAGTTAGCATCGGTAGTTAGCACGAAAGAAGCCTACTTTGTAGGGGATGAAAATGCAAAATACCGGGTGGCCGTATTAGACTATGGCACGAAAAAAAGTATTCTGGAGAATTTTGCCAGCCGTGATTGTTATTGCAAAGTATTTCCTGCGAAAACACCATTGGAAGAAATTCTGGCCTGGAATCCGGATGGATTCTTTATCTCAAATGGCCCTGGTGATCCGGCTCCGATGGATTATGCCGTACAAACGGTACAGGGCATTCTGGAATTGAATAAGCCCTTGTTTGGAATTTGCCTTGGGCACCAGTTATTAGCCCTGGCAAGTGGCATTTCTACGTATAAAATGCACCGCGGGCACCGTGGCCTGAATCACCCGGTGCAAAACCTGATTACGGGTTTATGTGAGATTACCTCGCAGAATCACGGCTTTGCGGTAAATGCGGATGAAATAAAACAGCATCCAAACGTAGAAATTACCCACGTAAACCTGAATGATCATACCATCGAGGGGATTCGTCGTACGGATAAACCGGCATTCTCCGTCCAATATCACCCTGAAGCTGCTCCTGGCCCACACGATTCTCGTTACCTGTTTGATGAATTTGTAGGTCTGTTAGCTAAACAGGAAGAATTGATAGAAGCATAAACGCTGACGAATTCATAAAGCTAAAAGGCTGAGCACAACGTGCTCAGCCTTTTAGCTTTATGAACGGCCCCTGTGTTCATTAAAGGTTGAAAAGAACGCCAGTAAAGAAAAACGCATGGAAAGGGGTATGAAAATAGCCCCAATCACCCGTAAATCTAAGCCCTATGGGTTACTTCAATTTTATAGGGGCAGATTGCGTACGATTATAAGCACCAAAGTAACCTACACCACCTTCGATGTTGCTAATGAGCGGTTCGGGTTCTTTAAGAACAGGAATAATATCACCCGCAGCCGTACTCCAGCCTTTTAACTGATCCATACTGCTAAGAAAGGCATATAAGCCATCCGATAGATAACGTACTTCAGCCTGTACACTCAGGCTTTTGATATTTTCCAGACTGATCGTTCCTGTACGAATGTTCTTTCCGATGGTTTGTTTCGGGTTGGAATCATAAGGGTTTACATGGGCACCACCAGTAACGGGTATAACGTCATTATAGTCGAAAATCAGTGTAGGAAGCTTTGCGTTGATTAGTTCTTTCTCTGGTGTAGTGATGAGATAGTCTCCGCTTGGATTAGAGGTTACGGCAGTCCACTGCATCGTGTATTTATAATGGGTATCGTCTTGAGGGCTAAGCGTGAGGGAAAGGTCACTTAGTTCAGGAGGCACCGTACAGGTGGCTTTTAGGGTAATGTTGTCTGGGGTTTTTACGAACAGAAAATAGGTTTCTCCAGAACGGATGGGCAAATCAGTTGCCAGGCCTTCAAAGCGACTGGTAAGTGGGTTATAGGTTAGCTGAACGGTATCGCTTCCGGTAGCCATTTTCACGATGGCAGTAGGAATTTCCACCTGATTTTCGAAAATGGTATCGCCCACGGCAACCCCACGTTTTACATATACCGAAAGAAGGGAATCCTGTGGGGAAATGAATGAATTGACCGAAACCAGCCGATCTACCGGAATAATGTCCTGCTCAACGCCAGGGTTACAGGCCATTAAAACAAACATAATGAAAGGGAAGGATCGCATGGCTTAAAATTTAAAATTATACGAAACCGAAGGAATAATGGGCCACAGAGATTTTTTCTTCAGGTCTATAATCCCAGCAAACCCTCCTGACGTGGTTTTGACGTAGTAATAGAATGGATTCCGGCGGTTATAGGCGTTAAACAGGTTTATTTCCCAATACCGCTCACCCCAGCGTTTTTGCTTATGGAACTGAATGCCCAGGTCAAGTCGGTGATACGGTTCGGCCCGGAAGCTGTTTCGGGAGCCAAAATATTCCATGGGAATGTTATAGGTGGGGTTTGATCCATCGGGTAAACCCTGTGGAACCAGATAATAGCCAACGGGCACCGTCAGGGCATTGCCGGTGGCGTAGGTCCAGTTGGCTGACAGACGAATTTTATTCGAAGCTTTATAGGAAAGCACCAGCGACAGGTCATGCCGACGATCCTGGCGGGGAAAGAAACGCTTTCCGTTGTTTAATTCGTCAAACTGGTTAATGGTCCAGGAGAGTGTATAGCCCAGCCAGCCCGTTAGCCGACCCACGTTTTTTTGTATTAACAGCTCCGTTCCATACGACCATCCCCGGCCGGTAGTGACGTTATCTTCCCATTTTAATTCCGAAACGCCGCCACCCATAATCAGGAAGTCTGCCCCTTCTTTATAAGCAACAATATTCCGCAGATACTTTCGATAACTGTCTACGGAAAGCACTAACCCGGATTTGGGAAAGGTTTTGGTTAACCCTATGGCAAACTGATCGGCCTGCTGGGGGCGAAGGGTCTTCGTAACCGGAACCCAGAGGTCGGTGGATAAGCCGGCTCCGGTATTCGAGAGCAGATGCACAAACTGGTTCATCCGGGCGTATGATGCTTTCGCCTGTAAGGTAGACGTAAGCCGATACCCCAGGCTTAAACGGGGTTCAGCAAACAGATAGGTCTTGTCAGTGGTATGTAAACCGCTGGCTCGCAGGCCTCCATTTACTGAAAAATTCGGCCTTGCCTGCCAGGTATCTTCGGCATATACCGCAAATTCCTGATTATCCAGCTGCTGGATGGTATGCTGATTTTCGCCCGCTACTGCATCCGTGAGCGTAAAAGCCCGTGGCTGGTACTGATGGTACGTAAACAGTCCGCCATATTTAATGGTATGGTGAGCATGTGGGAAATAGTCCAGATCTATTTTCAGGGAATAATCCCGAATAGCCGACTGGTAGGAGGTATAGGAATCTGTTTTTCGGCCGTCTGAATAGCTCCGCTTTAGTTCATCTGCCAGTTTAAACTTAAAATCGGTGAGCAGAAAGGTTGTATTGGCAAACAGTTTCGGGCTAAAGAGGTGATTCCAGCGGATGGTTCCGGTGGCATTCCCCCAGGTAAGCAGCGTGCTGGCGTATACCGAAGAAGTCTGCCGCTCTACCTGATCAATCGTTTTTAAGTAATCACTGCCCGAATACCCGCTTACAAACAGCTTATCCTTGGGACCCAGGTCGAAATTGAGTTTGGCGTTGAGGTCATAGAAATAATAATGAAAATACGAATCTTCCCGCTTGGTAAACGGCACGGTGAAGGCATCAAAATAGGTGCGTCGGCCGGAAAGCAGGAACGACGATTTTCCTTTTTTAATGGGGCCTTCCAGCGTAAGCCTGCTAGCCAGCAGCCCGATGCCGCCTTCGCCGTGAAATTTTTCACGGCTCCCTTCTTTCATCTGCAAATCAATGACTGACGAAATGCGTCCGCCGTATCTTGCCGGAAAGCCACCTTTCCAGAAATTGACACTCTTGAGGGCGTCGCCATTAAAAACGGAAAAGAACCCAAACAGGTGATTGGCGTTATACACCGGAGCTTCATCCAGCAGAATCAGGTTCTGATCGGGCCCGCCACCGCGTACGTACAGGGCTGTTGAGCCTTCCATGCCTTTCTGCACACCGGGCAAAAACTGAATGGCTTTGATAACATCTTTTTCCCCCAGCATGACGGGCAGATTTTTTATCTGCTGAAGCGGAATCTGTACCTGACTCATGGCTGGTAAAGCCAGGCTTTCTTCTTTTACCTGTACTTCCTGCAACTGTTGAGCCAGGGGCCGAAGACTAACATTGAGCTGATTATTTCCAGCGGCAGATAAGCGTACTTTTTCATACCCAACCGCCGAAAATACTACGGTAACACGTTGCCGGCCACCCAGCTGAATGGCATAATACCCGTAGGTATTGGCAGTGGTGCCGATGTTCAGTTCGGGGATGTAAACGGTAGCTCCCGGAATGCTTTCGCCACTGCCGGCTTCCCGAATGGTACCACTTAACAACTGTGCCTGAACGCCGTACGAAAGCAATAGAAGCAGACTACTGTTTGCTAGCTTTAAACTCCACATGCAGGTTAGGCAGGTTTTCGTTGCTTATTTGTTTGGCGGTTAGCTGGTTGTCAGCCTGTACAAATTCCCAGGTGCCGCTTAATAACAGAGAGAAGGTAAAATTTTGACCTGGATAAAAGTTGACAGAAAGATGAAAGGGGGTAGCATCTTTAAAATACCGATGCCCTAATGAGAGCGTTTCTCCGTTGATTTCTGCTGTTCCGCTACAGGTAACAGCCTCACTCTGAAATCCTTTTTTAAAATATTTACAGGAATTAAACGTAAGGGTGCCTTGCCTGAAAGCTGTTTTTAAGGAGTCGACGGCGGTGCCGCTTACCTGAAAATCAGTAATGGTCCAGCTGCCCGAGAGTTCATTTAAATTCGCCTGAATGGCTTTTTCTTCTTTGCTTTTGCAGGATAAAAAAGGCAAAAAAAGAATAAAAAAGAGATAGACAGTTTTCATAGCTAGTGAAAAGGGGAATATAATCAGGTCAGAATACTTATTTTGTTAACTTGTTATTTTCCGGCGTTATTGGTGTTTTAACGAAGTGTCACCAACAACGGTAAGAATCTTATGAACGGAGTATCTATTTGATAGGATTGGCTTTCATGATTTGTATTAAATTATTAATCTTTGCTATACTAGAATCGCTATTAATAGGCTTTATTTCGAATCGAATGGTTCGTTCCGGGTAATTAAAATCATTAAATTTATGAGGTTTAAAGTAACCAACCATTTTATATACTTTATTGTTTCTCAAACTATCTAGTTTGGGAGATAGGTTAAATTTAACATATTTAAGATTTTTATTAAAATAATAATAGTTTGTATCAGAAAAACTAGCATCTTTTACATCTGTTGTGAAAAATACTTCTTCAGATAGGGAATCATTCTGATTTCGGCTGCGTATTAGTTGTAAAACTAATGAGGAATAAGTTTCTACGCCTAAATGACCTCTTGTTTTAAGGACGGAATCAACTGGATAAATTTTAAAAGACTTCGACCCCAATGAATCAAATCAAAACCCTGATTTAGTATTTTCCAGATAACCAAAATAGTTAAATTTTCTTTCAAAAAACAGTATAGAGTCATTGTTATTTTCAACGGTATATATATAAGGCAATTCGTATACTTCATATTTGCTGAATGAATATATCTGAAAACTATCGGAGAATATTTCAAGTTCTCCAGATAACTTGACCAGTGGGAAATCACTAGATACTTGGATCGCATACGTTTTATCACTTTGTTTTCGACTTGAATTATATGCGAGTCCTATGGCCACTAAAAATAGAAGTAAAGCCAATAGTGTTTTCATTAGACAGCTAATTATATGCATGGATGTAAGTAAATACTCTACCCGATTAAGGATATATTGTCGGGTGTAATTTTCAGCCGTTGTTGGTAATACTTCGCTAAACACCAACAAGAAATTCTCTGATAAAATCGAGAACAATGAGGTGGATCAAGATTCATAGACATTAGAAAGGATGAATAGGTAGAAACACACAGCATAGCTTGTGTAAAGTTAATAATATAGTAGCACTTTTGATAATATTTTGAAAAATACTTATAAGAACTACTAAGTCAGCTTAGCTAATAAACAATACCGGTTACCTGCAAGTGGCGGGTAACCGGTTAACTCTTAACAGAAAGGTATGTAAGCGATGATTGTAGATAGAATGATAAAGGTGTATGTCAGCGTTGTTGGTGTTTAGCGAAGCGTAAGCATAATGGTAAGAAAAGCACTTGTCCCACAAACTTGTTATTAAGTCATTTTATTTTAAGCTGCACAGATTTTTTATTGTAGATTCCAAAAATGCCAATTCCGCCACTTACATTAGAATATACCGGCTGCGGCTCCTTAAAGGTTGGGATTAAACCATCGGTATTAATGCTCCAGTCTGACAAACTATTAGCGTCTCGTAAATAGGTATACAAAGCTTTACTGAGGTTACAGACTTCAGCCTGAATACGTAAAGATTGGTAAGAAGAAGCATCACGGATGATACTGGTTCGGGTGTTTAGTCCAAATTTCTGCTGATCTGAATTAAGATATAGAGTAATCGCTTAAAAGTGAATCTTGTGGAGAAATGAACGAAATGGCAAAAATTAACTTATTAGTGATAGAAGGGTTCTTTGGGACATCGGGAGTACAACTATTCGCAAACAGAGAACTCAATAGAATAAGGTATATGACTGACTTAAAAAGCATAAGCTTGATCAAAATTCTCTTTTATAGGCAATTGAAGGAATAATAGGAAAAAGCGAAAATTGCTTAAGTTCCTGTTTTTCATAGTAAATAAAAAATGGATTATGACGATTGTATACGTTATAAATACTGATGATCCAACTGCGTTTTCCTTTTCTTTTATCTTTTATAAATGAATAACTGAGATCCATGCGATGATAAGCCGGAATTCGGAAATTATTACGAGTGGTTAAATCGCCAAGATTGTTGTAAAAAGAATTATTTTGATCTTTTATTTCTATGGTTCCTTCTGGTGAAATTCCGTTATAACTAGAAGTTGATAAGGTAATGGCTGCCCCGGTATAATAGGCTCCATTCAAGGTTAATGCCTGCGTAGGACTAAATTTATGGGTAATTATTAAGGCAAGATTATGCCGACGGTCGTATTTAAATGGGAAGGATTTTCCGGCGTTTAATTCTGAAAAAATACGGTCGGTTTTGGAAAGGGTATAACTTAGCCAGCCGGTGGTTTTGCCGGTGTTTTTTTGGAACATCAATTCCAGCCCTTTGGATGTACTGATTCCAGAGGTCAATTTTTCCTGCCAGGTAGAACGATCATTAAGGGAAGAGCCAGCTTTGTATTCCAGTACGCCCTTCATTTTCTTGTAATATACTTCTGAAGTAAAGCGGAAAGCAGTTCCGATGCTATAGCCTGCGGAAATTTGATCAGCTGTTTCGGGAGGAATTTGATACGTTATCGGTACCCAAAGGTCTGTTGGTAACCCCAAAGAGCCATTTGTAAGCAGATGGAGAAATTGGGAAGCCCGTCCATATGATAGTTTCAGAGCACTTTCTGAAGAAAGCCAGTAGCTCATTTGAAAACGTGGCTGCCACTGCTGGTATACCTTTTCCTGTACCCGCTGAGCCATGTAGTGTATGCCCGTGTTGAGGCGTATGTGTGGCGAAATTCTCCACTCATGCTCGCCGTATAAAGACCATTCCAACGCTTGGAGTGGCGGTGCTTTGGGGGAACTTCCGCCCAGTGAACTTGCTTCGTACTTGCTTACTTCTGGTCTAAACTGATGTGTGACGGCACCCAGTCCATATGTTAAGGTATGGGAAGAGGAAATCGTTTGCTCGAAATCCATTTTCAACCCCCAGTCTTTGATACCGGAACGGGCCATGTTATTGTATGTTTTTTCAGCCTGGTAACGTTCTGAGTACCGATATTGATAATGAGTATAATAAGTGGTTAAATTACTAAAGAGTCGATTATTCCAAATTCGATTCCAGCGGAAAGAACTGGTTGTATTGCCCCAGGAAAACTGAAACGCATAGGTATTTTCCCCAAGATTAAACCGGTTGGAAAACCGATCCTGTCCTGCATAAAAACTCGCGTAGATATGGTCTTTTTCTGATAGTGTATAATTCCATTTGGCATTGAAGTCATAAAAGCCATAGGTAGTACTATTTTCAGATTTGGCTAGTTTGTAGCCTGCCCAAAGGAAGGCATTTAACCAGGTTGTCCGACCCGAAAGCACTACTGAAGAGCGTTTTTTTTGCAAGGGGCCTTCCAGCGTAAAATGCGTCGTAATCGGGCTTAAATTAAAATTTCCTGTCCATTTTTCCCGGTTACCTTCTTTCATGGTTAAGTCAATAACCGAAGAAAGCCGACCCGCGTAGCGAGCTGGTAAATAGCTTTTGAAAAAATCAATGTTGGCTATGGCATCCGGATTAATTACTGAAAAGAAACCAAACAGGTGATTAATATTATACACCGGAACACCATCCAGTAAAATTAGATTCTGGTCGGGCGAGCCGCCTCTTACATTCAGGCCCGCGGTGGCTTCGGTACCCGCCTGCACGCCGGGTAAGTATTGAAGCGTTTTCATAATGTCAGCTTCACCCAACAGGGCAGGCATTTTTTTCACCATCTCTAACGACACGGTATGCGAACCCAAAGCAGTCTGATTTTTTGAACTGTGTACTGTAACTTCATTCAACTCATGGGCTTGTGGTTGTAATTTAATAAGCAGAACAGTATCTTTTTCAATATGCAGAGGAAGAGAAACAGCCTGATACCCAAGGCAGGAAATAGTCAGAGTGAAGGTTGATTCCTGTGAAATGATACTAAAAAAACCGTAGTGATTGGTGTATTTTCCCTGTTGCCGGGTTTTTAGGACAACCCCCGCGAGCCGTTCGCCAGTGCTGATGTCTTCCACAAAACCTGAAAGAACCTGCGAATAAGACGGCAGGCATGTCAGGATGAGTAACAAAAACAATAAATACTTCAGCATTTTTAGGGGGATGTTACCTTGGAGAGAATACGTAATGGAATGCGGCGACTATTGCGGGCACCAAAAATGCCCAGTCCATTTTTTACATTGCTATAAACAGGTACTACCTCAGCAAAGGGGTTGTCTAGTTCGCCGTGGGTATTTACAATCTGATTTTTTTGGGAAAGAATAGCTGTTTTCAAGTACTGATCAAAAGCCTTGCCCGCACTGAAAACATCAAGTATATTTTGCTCATCAGGGGCTGGATTTTCCCAGCTGGCTCCCTGATTTTGCATGACAAAAACAGTGCTAACCTGAACATTATTTTGGATATAATCAGGCTGAAAACGAGCCGGATAATCGTAAGAATAAAACGAATTAAAGGTATCGAAATAGCCATTGAAAGAATCAAAGATCACGTCTTTTGTCAGGAGACGATTTGTTTCATGAACCAGGCAATTTGGACATGTTGGAGAAGTTTTATAAAATGAATGAAATGAATTTGAAATACCTAACCAGATTAAATTTCCAGATAAAATGGAAGAACTAAATGTTATGTCTGGATTACTGTTGGGATTGGACTGATTTCGTGCTCCGACACTTACTTCGAAAGCAGGTAAATCAGGGAGATTTTCGGAAGCTTCGATAGTTTCAAAGCCCTTTACAACTGCTCGAACGCTGTATAAATGCCCTACTGTTGGTAATATCGGTAGATTATATTGACCCGCTGAACGCTCCGTAGCAGTACCTAAAGGGACGCCATCTTTTTCAAATAAAACGGTAGCTCCTGAAACAGGTTCATACTGCCCAGTATCCGTTACAGGTTTTGAATACCTTAGCCTAATACTTAATAGACTGTCAGGATGGAGTAAACCTGTTAAAACTATTTTTTTCTGATATGCTGGGCCTGATATTTCCAATACTTTAGTGCATGAAAAACATAGTATCAGGAGTCCGGTTAGTCTTAAAGTCATTTATTGAAATAATAATACAATCGTAGCCCTAATGATTGATTATAAAAGTGGGCCTGACTTATTTCCAGCCCATTTTTAGCCTGTGTATTAATAAACGAATTTATTGACTTTGTATAGGTTAATGCTAGCTCATATTGATTAAGGCAATATCCTAATTCTGCTAAAACATTATTTTCAAATCTGGGCAAGGTAGAACTATTGTCAACATCTCCCACTATTAAGATATTTGTCATCGGGCCTATTTTTAAATGAAATTGCCTGCTGAGTTTGAAATCAGGGAGTAGTTCAATGGATAAATAATGAACGATTTCAGGAGTATTTTTAAAAATTTTCCTGCGGTGATTATACCCTCCAGAAAATTGAATGTTAAATTTGTTTGTTATTTTTTGATTATACCCAACCCCTAAAAAATAAGAGGGATAATACTTGGCATATCCTGCAAAACTTTGGGCATTGAATGATTTGACAGAGTAGGAAATATGGTCTGTATTTAAAGACGCTCCCGTTTTTAAATACCATTGTCCATAGGCATTTACAGAAAGAAATAATAATACTAAAATGTATTTCATTTTGATTATTTTAAATTCTATTAATCAGAATTTTATTCTGATTAATAGAATTGTTTTTAATTACTGAATAGTACAACCACAATTGTAGGAATCCCAAACAATATTGTGTTGAGAACTGTTGTCAAACCGTATGTTTGAATCCCCCCCGTTTTTCTTTGTTATCAGAAATGTGAAAGTAAATGTGGATGTGTTTGTTCCTGGATTACTGCTCGAATAGGTATTTAAACTAAATGGATCAGAAACACCTTTTACCCAGCCACTTTCCCACCCAAGCACTAAATTTCCTCCAGGCATAAGTTTCCAGCTTCCACTTGATTTTTGAAGGGTAGAATTTCGATTATTCCACCCTAACCAACTGTGTTTTAGTGTTCTGGTTTTTAATTCTAACTCAAACCAGGTAGCATTATTCGTTCTTGTAGAAGTACATGGATAACTAAATGTGGCTGATGTTTCTCCCTTTGAATTTGTTGTATAACTTACACTTGGACTACAATTATAGACGTAGTCTTCATCTTCAATTTTAATGACTTCTTCATATGCGATAATCTTATAACCATCATTTTCACTTTCACAAGATCTTGTTGCCATATAGGTAATATCTCTTCCGCCAGGACTTGAGCTTACTTTAGAATGCGTTACTTCATTGACTATAATTCCTTTAGTAATGTCACTTTCCTGACTATTTATTAATAAACCTACTTCTGAATCAACTTCAGGGATATCAATGATTGATTTCACTTTATCATAGGTAAATTGATAAATTTTGTCTCCTATTTTAACAAGTCCTTTTTCATTTAGTACATTCATCATCTTCCAGGAAGCTACATTTGGCTCAATTCCACCTTCTTTACTTTTAAGATAGGTGTAACTGAATTTTTGAGCTGCTTCGCTTTGTAACGGAATTTTTCCTGCATCTGCATTTTTTTCTTCCTCAATAACAACTTGATTGAACCTTGTTCTTAAGGTTACAATATGGTGTTGTTGCTCCCACTCATTTAAGATTTTATCAGGCTGGTTCTCTAATGAATACACAGTTTTTTTAAATTCATCCATTGATTTAAATTCGGCATAGTCTATTAATTTTTCACTTTCCATAATACTGTTTTTCTGACAAGCCGTTAAAAATCCTGCTCCGATTAGGCAGAGCATACCAAACTGTACAAAAGTTTTCATACCTTTGAAATGAGTTTAAAAATGAAAGATTTGAACTCAAAGGCCTCCTGCTTCGGGTCCAATCGAGGGCGGGAGGCTTTCTTGTTGGCAAAGGAATAGATTAAAAATGAATTAAATCTTGCTGAAACGCAAAAAACGATTTGCGTTTCAGCAAGAAAAAGCATATAGCTAACTATTCTTCTTTTTAGTGCTTTTGCTAAGGCTACTGCGGATACGGCTAAGCTGTGAATAGCTTATATTGAGATAGGAAGCCAGGATGTATTGAGGAATACGCCCTCGTAAATTCGGGTATAATTTTTCAAAATAGAGGTAACGCTCTTGCTGGGAGTGTATATGCAACAGGCGTATCAGGTTTTCAGCATTTTCAAGAAGCCTTTCCCTGTACTGGTTCAAAAGCTGATGAAAATCAGAATACGTAATCTCTAGTTCCAGGATATTCCTGCCTGATACCTTTATCAGGTAGCCTTCTTCAAATACTTCCAATAGGGCGGTCGTATTCGGAGTAGTGGCCAACTCTCCTTCGCTAATAATTGCCAGCGTAGTTTCTTTTGTATGAGTAGCCTGTTCAATGGAATATATTCTTAACAAGCCTTTTTCAACGAAAAACAGGCTTTCGTTCCTTTCACCAGGCTCAGTTAGCCTGGCACCTTTAGGATAATATTGAAGAGTAATGAAGGGTAGAATGGCCTTTTGTGTGTTGATAGAAAGGCAAGAAATTCTCTGATAAAATCGAGAACAATGAGGTGGATCAAGATTCATAGACATTAGAAAGGATGAATAGGTAGAAACACACAGCATAGCTTGTGTAAAGTTAATAATATAGTAGCACTTTTGATAATATTTTGAAAAATACTTATAAGAACTACTAAGTCAGCTTAGCTAATAAACAATACCGGTTACCTGCAAGTGGCGGGTAACCGGTTAACTCTTAACAGAAAGGTATGCAAGCGATGATTGTAGGGACGAACGATGTGCCGCAAAGTCCAGGAAAATGGTTGCGTCAACGTGAGAAAGTAGTCGGTGGTATTACATAGCTACTGAATTCCTTCGGGTTAGTGGACATGGTATTACTCTAAATAGTATCCAAAACTTATGGAAAATAAATAAGCACATGATTTGATATAAAATACTTATTTACAGGTTTAGCGTTGGAATCACATCAAGTAAAAATTTCAGTAATGCTACTCTTAAAATGATTCCGTCAAACAGAAATTACTGAATCATAACACTCACTTTAAATGGCTTGGGATCGCCAAAAAATAACTGCTGAAATCCTTCAATCTGATAGGCTGAGAGCTTCCCTTTCTGACATTCCATCGTTAAGGTTTGTTCGGTTTCAAACAGATAGTTTTTATCTAGTAAGGTAGCTTTAATTTTCCGGGGCTGGCCGGTGGAGTCTTTGATTACTTCTAAAAATTGCACAGGGAGAGATTCACCTTCCCGCAGGCGATACGAAATGGTATTTACAGAAAGGGTATCTACAAAATAACTCCGGGTGTAGGCGGGTTTGTTTAAATCAGCCTGATTAAATAAATCAAGTTCTTTAGCCCAGTTGATTTTAGTAGTAACCAGGCTTTCGGCCTCTTCATTAACGATTACTTCCTTACGTACCAGAGGTTTTTGTTGTTCCAAAACACTAATCTGTTTTACAATAAAAGACTTCAGATCAAAATAGGTCTGTTGTGTAGACGTCGATTCCGGTGATTGGCAAGCCAATAAAAAGACAAGACTGCTTAGTGATAGGATTGTTTTCATCAGGTGCGAAATGTCGTAACCCTAATTTGAGTAATTATTCGTTTTCAATTTATTCACTATGACTGGCAATTAATTGAAACCCATTTATTTAAGAACGTAACTAAGCTGTTCGGCGTGTTCACTCAGCCACTGATGAACTTCTTCAACAATCTGACGGATGGAAATTTTGGGTTTCCAGCCGGTCAGGGCGGTTACTTTAGTATTGTCGGTGATATAAAGCGGAATATCAGCCGTACGGCCTTCAGTAACTGCTTTAATCGGGATGATTTTACCCGTTACTTCCTGGCAAATCTGTGTGAGTTCGTATAAAGACGTACTTACCTCAACGCCACCACCTGCATTCAGAATCTCGCCGTTTACTTTATCCATATTATGCAGTTGCCAGTTTACCAGACGGTATAGGTCATTTACGTGTAACATATCACGGGTTTGTTTACCCGTACCCCCAAAGCCAATATAGGCCAGTTGTTGTTCATAGAAGTGTTTTGCTACCCATAATACCATAACACCCTGATCGGCCTTTCCCATTTGCCAGGGGCCCGTTAGCACGCCGCAGCGATTAATAACCGTTTTAAGGCCATAAAACTCATTGTACTCATGAATAAGAAGCTCAGAGGCCAGTTTGGTAGCTCCATAGAGTGAACGGGCTCCATCGAGCGGGAAATATTCCCCAATTCCTTTTGCAGAAGCTCCCGGAAGGACTTGGTTATCGGTCAGTGCAAAACGGGTTTCCTGTTCTTCGTAAGTAAGCTTTTCGAGGGGCTTGATGGGGTAAATCCGGCTGGTTGATAAGAAAATAAAGGAAGCTTTATGTTTCAAGGCAAAGTTTAAGCAGTTAATGGTACCAACCAGATTGGTATTGATCAAATAATCAGGAGAACCATTCAAGCCTGCTAATACAGAAGGTTCTGCAGAAGCTTCAATGACGGCATCAACGGGGGGAATTGGGTCGAAATCTTCTTTAGAGCGAATATCGCCGTGCACAAATTCAATTCCTGCTGATTTAAGGCGATTGATATTGAGTTCGGAACCTCTGCGTTTGAGGTTGTCCAGGGCAAAAATTTCGTAATGTGGATAATTTTTTTTGAGGCTGAGGGCCAGGGAAGAACCTACAAAACCGGCTCCGCCCGTAATGAGAATTTTCATTAGAAAAACATTTTATAATCGGGTTGAAAAAAAGCAGGTTTCAGATTGTTCTTCATCTGAAACCTGCCTATAGCATGACGGTGTTAGGTGATAACACGTTTTAAATGGATGTTCTCGGCTGGTCGAATAATCAGAGGTACTTTTTCGATTTTTACGGAAGAACTATCTAATCCGAACCACCGATCTTCGGCAGTGGTAAAGCTTTTAATGTAAAAATACGTTTGCATGATAATCCGCTCCCAGAAGGGCAAGTCATTTTCAAACGAGAGGAATTTCTCTAATACTACAAACCGGAAGTCACCAATTACATTTTGCTTGTTTAAGGATTCATACCGGCTGGTTATGTCCACCTCCTTATTACGAACCATATCTTCAATAACCCGGCGAAAATACAGATTGATGCGTTGCTCAATCCGAAAACCCAGTCGGAAGGTTACTTTCACTACATCGTCCGGAGCGATGACATTCACTTTATATTCCATCGTATACGGGTCATCCACGGTATCTACGTGAACAAACCAGTAAATATCGGCCCGTTTGGGTCGCTTTTGGAAGATAGAGTAAATTACCTTTGATTCAATTTCACTCACCCGTGAGGCATTCGACATAAAGACCAGGTGCGTAGCATATTTCGGGATAGACATATCCCGGCTTAGTTCCTTCAATGGTTCAGTATATTCGGAGAGTCTGACGTATTCGGTTAAACGTGCCTTAATGTTAAAAGCTCGTAGCCAGATGATCATTACACCCGCAATGGTTGAGCCGATCAGTAAGGATACCCAACCGCCATGCGTGAATTTAATCAGGTTTGCTACCAGGAAACACAGTTCAATACCAAGGTAAACGACTAGAAATAAAATTACGACATAGAAGTTGTAACGGTGGATATAAAGATAGTAGGCCATCAGCATGGTGGTCATTAACATGGTCAGTGTGATTGCCAGGCCATAGGCCGCCTCCATGTGCGAAGATTCCCGGAAATACAGCACTACGCCTACACAGCCCACCCAGAGTAACCAGTTTACGCTGGAAACATACAATTGGCCTTTCTGATCGGAGGGATAACGCAACCTTACTTTGGGCCAGAAATTGAGACGAATAGCTTCTGAAATAAGAGTAAATGAACCCGTAATCAGGGCTTGGCTGGCAATAATGGCAGCCATAGTTGCAATCGTAATACCCGGCAGCAGGAACCACTCAGGCATCATCTCATACAGAGGCTTGCGGCCGTCGAGTAATTGGCCTTTGTGAGCCATTAACCAGGCTCCCTGCCCAAAATACTGCAGAATCAGGCAGATTTTTACGAATACCCAGGAAACCCGAATATTAGCCCGACCACAATGCCCCATATCTGAATAAAGAGCTTCGGCACCCGTTGAACAGAGGAATACGGCCCCTAAAAGCCAGAAACCGCCTGGTTCGTGAGCTAGCATATCATACCCATAGTATGGATTCAGGGCCCGCAGTATAGTCCAGTCTTTCGATAACCAAATCACCCCAAAAAAACCTAGCATACTAAACCAGATCAACATCATCGGGCCGAAAGAACGCCCTACCACTTTCGTGCCTAATGCCTGGATGAGGAATAGTAAGGTTAAAATTCCGATAATGATATAGATGATGTAATGCTCTAGTTGGGGGTAACGAATCTCCAGACCTTCTACTGCAGAAGCTACCGAAATAGGAGGGGTAATAATACCATCGGCTAATAGGGCAGCTCCACCAATAATGGCAGGAATGGTTAACCATTTGGCATGTTTACGAACCAACGTATATAAGGCAAAAATACCGCCTTCGCCACGGTTATCGGCCCGCAGGATAAGCGTTACGTATTTGATGGTGGTTTGTAGAGTCAGTGTCCAGAATACACAGGAAAGAGCCCCAAGTACGACGCGTTCAGTGATCGGTTTATTATCGATTACGGCCTGCATCACGTAGAGTGGAGAGGTACCGATGTCTCCGTAAATGATGCCGAGGGCAATTAATACCCCTGCGGCACTCACCTTGTCCAGGTGTTTGTGATCCATGTAGTTTTAGGCTTGGGAGCCGCAAAGTTATATTTTTTCGAGAAGTGACAAGAACCTGTGAGGTTTGGGTCAGGTCATTATTCCTGAGAAATGCCCTTAATAAAACTTTACTTAAATAAAATTATATTTTTCTGAGAAAACAAAACGCTTTGTTCGTATTTATAAGGATTTTTCTACCTTTTTTTTCAAGGTTTGTTCATCCTGAAACCCAATGATTCGATGAACGACTTTTCCATCTTTCATCAACAACATGGTTGGTATGGCATCAACCTGGTATGCTTTTACAACGTTAGCGTTGTGATCTGCATCAATTTTCAGAATAGCTACCTTACCTGTCCATTCTTTTTTAAGTTTTTCCAGAATAGGAGCCTGTTGTTTGCAAGGGCCACACCAATCGGCATAAAAATCAACGAGCACTACTTTGTTTTCTTTTAAGCTTCGTTCTAATGCCATTTTACCATTAGGGGGGGCTGTTTCTGCTTCAGCAGCGAGTTGTGCTTTGGGCTGAACAATAGCTTTGTTAGCGGTTGTCCATTTCAAAAAACCACCCTCCAGATTATATACTTCTTTAAAGCCGGCATTAGCCAGAAAGGTAGCGGCCTGAGCACTTCTTCCGCCTGAATAGCAATAAACCAGTACGGGTTGATTTTTATCCAGATTTTTAATGGATTCGGCAAAAGCAGTTTGATTTCGCCAGTCTGCATTATGGGCATTCGGGAGATAACCGCGTTCGTATTCAGACACCGTTCGGACGTCCAGGAGCTGGGGTGAAGTTTTCATTTTAGCCTCAAATCCTTCTACATCCAGGTTGGTTTGTGCTGAAAGCGTAAAGCCCATCAGGCAGAATAAAATCGTTAGATATCTCATACCAAGGTTAATTAATGTTTATAATCAAACGCAGGGGCTTATTTAATGTTATCAAGATTGTAATGAAGGCCCACATTTTCCCGGCGGGACATTGCCATTTTGATGACAAGATACGAGACGTTAATCATATTCCGAAGTTCACAGATTGGTACTGACACTTTCGATTCGCGGTATAACTGTTCGTGCTCACGGTATAGTAACTCGACCCGCTCATAAGCCCGCCGCAAACGACGATTGGTACGCACAATACCCACGTAATTTGACATGATGCTGTTTAATTCACGAGTCATTTCTGTGACAAGAACCTGTTCTTCAGGGTGGGTCGTTCCGGAGTCGTCCCAGTCGGGTACATTGTCAGGAGTTTGGGCAAAAGGAAGGTTTTCCACTGTGCTTAAGAAAGCCCTGTGCCCGAAAACAACGGCTTCGAGTAAAGAGTTCGAAGCCAGACGGTTAGCTCCGTGTAAACCCGTGCAGGAACATTCGCCGGCTGCATACAGAAAATGAATATTGGTTTGCCCGTTTTCATTAACCCGAACACCACCACATAAGTAATGCTGTGCTGGCACAACCGGAATCATATCTTTCCGAATGTCAATACCTATATCAAGGCAATGTTGTGTGATATTGGGGAAGTGCTCCAGGAATTTTTCATAATCGGTCTCATGAACATCCAGATACACATGATCAGTACCGTTGCGTTTCATTTCCGAATCGATAGCTCTGGCTGTAATATCCCGGGGTGCCAAGGATAATCTGGGGTCGTAATTTTCCATGAAGGTAGAACCATCCTCAAGTTTTAAAACGCCTCCAAATCCCCGTACTGCTTCAGAGATCAGGAAAGAAGGTTTTTTGCCGGGTTGATATAAACTGGTAGGGTGAAACTGGATGAACTCCATGTTATCACAAATGCCTTTTGCTCGGTAAGCCATGGCGATACCATCACCGGTGGCAATGGTTGGGTTCGTCGTGCTTTGGTAGATATTGCCAATACCACCAGTAGCCAGCATAGTAGTTTTGGCCAGAAATTTATCAACCTGACCGGTCCGGGTGTTCAAAACATAGGCTCCGAAGCACTTGATATCTTCACGATAGCGATATACCGTTTCACCAAGATGATGTTGGGTGATAAGTTCAACGGCGTAATAATGTGTGAAGATGGTAATGCTTTTATGACGTTGAACTTCTTCGAGTAAAGCCCGCTCGATTTCAGCTCCGGTGATGTCCTTAAAATGCAGAATGCGATGATCTGAATGCCCCCCTTCACGAGCCAGGTCATATTCTTCGCCATGACGATCAAAGCGGGTTCCGTAGGCAATTAATTCCTGAATGCGTTCTGGAGCTTCCCGGACAACGATTTCAACAATATCGCGTTTGTTAACACCGTCGCCGGCGTCCATGGTATCCTCAATATGTTTATCAAATGAATCTTCTTTGGACCATACTGCTGCAATGCCACCCTGTGCATACTTGGTATTGGTTTCATCAGCCTGCACTTTCGTGATCACGGCAATCGAAACGATTTCCTGCCGGCTTTCGAAATAACGGGCCAGTTTGGTGGCATAGCTCAGTCCGGCAATACCCGAACCGATTACAAGGAAGTCATATTGGTGAGTCATCTTATCAACTAAGAACGATTTAGAGGCTCGAAAGTTAGAAGATATTTGGATGTGCAGTCTGTAAAATACCTTATTTCTTAGGCTAAATGAACTACATTTTATACAATGTGGTACTAAAACAGCCTGATCGCCCTACCCAAAAAAGAAATAGTCAGGCTGTTGAGGAAGCTAAATTAGATAGATTGATTATACTCTAACACGCTTCACAACGACATTTTCATTAGACAAGCCAGCGTATATAAGCTGATGATCTTTGAAATTGAAAACACTTCCTTCAGCCCGAACGGCTTCAATCAAGCTGAAGTCTAGTGAATGGATCAGCCAGTTTTCTGCCTGGGGCGTTTGGGTAGCAATGATGCCTTCTTCGGGAAGGAAGCGATCAGGCGTAGCGTAAATACCTGCAAAACCATAGTTAATATCAACTGCGGGGGACCATAAGGCATCTCCAACGGTCTGGGAAACTACAGTATAACACTGATTTTCGAGGGCTCTTGCCCGTGCTCCCACGTGTACGCGTGTGGCTCCACGGAGCGTTTCGGTGCAGCTGGGAGCCAGAATCATGGAAGCTCCGGCGGAGGCTAATAACTGCGAACCGATAGCAAATTCAACGTCATAACAGATTTGGATACCGAAACTACCCCAATCGGCTTCGAAAAGAGTAAGTTGTTTCGGAGCACTTGAAATACCCCATTCTTCATTCTCAAACCGAGTCATGAAAAATTTATCCTGATACCCTGCTAACCCTTTTGGAGAGAATACGTAGGCTCGGTTATGCAAATCATTTTTAAGAAATACTGGAAAACTGGGTGCAATCAGAATGACTTTATATTTTTTCGCCAGCTCTTCGAAAACAGAGCAAAAGTCGGTATGGAGAGCATCCATTTCCCGAACCTGCTGCCGAATGTTTAATCTGATTTCTTCCGAAAAAAGACTAACCAGCTCCATAGACCCATATTCTGGAAAAAGCAGCAGCTGAGCTTCCTGACGGGCGGCTTCAGAAACCCACTGTTCCGTATGCATACGCCAGGCGGTAAAATCGGCGTGTTTGGTAATCGGATATTGGGCTGCGGCAATGGTAAGGTTCAATGTACTTATATGTTTGTGACCGGTGTTTTTATTTAAAATGAAATTCAACCTAAGGGGTCAAAACTTCCTTATAGTTCTTTCATCCAGTAAACCATTGGTTTGGCAGTTGATGTCGATTCGCCGATATCCGGCCATTTCATGTAGCTTCTCAAACGTGGTTCTTTGTGATAGCCCCGTTTTGTCCAGAATTCGTCCAAGGGACGGTAATTGACCGGGCGAGCTGGGTGATTTTCAGGGCGAACAACCGAGCAAAAGCAGGTTGTTTTAAAGGTACCAAACGATTGGGCATGTTGTTCACGTTCATCAAAAAAACGGTTCCCTAAGCCATGACCTCGATAATCGGGTAATAAAATGCTTTCACCAAAATAGAAAATGCTGCTGGTATCCAGATCGGCCTCTTCAAAAGGCTTCCGAACCTCTGACATTTCATCAGTCAAAGGAATACACGTTGTCGCTCCAATCATCTGATTAGCATCGTACACTGCAAAAAGAAACGAACGCCCGGAGGTGGTATAGGTTTTCAGATATTCCTTTTCGTAGGCAACCGACCCTTCGTAGAGGTATGGAAAAGCTCTGAAAACAATAATACGTAACTGAGCCAGATCCTCAAAGACTTCCTCAATGGCCGAACCAACTTTAGTAATGTACTGCATACGGATTAAATGGTCTTTGCTTTCTGCAACCAGGAGCAGCTTTTATGTTATTCTGAAACCAGGCTAATCCAAAGTGGTAAGTTATAGTAAGTAGTAACCCGGGTAATTTTTCCGTTTTTTACTTCCAGAAAGGCCCCTGCAGGTAATACGTAGGTTTGGCCATGAGCTTCAGGTAAGCCTTCTTCTCCTTTTTTATATATACCATTTACCACAAATTCGGCGGCTATACGGGTATTGGTAGGCTCACTGAATAAAACCATATTGGTCAGGGTTTCCTGATAACTTTCATCCATATGCTGTAAAAACTGGGTGAAGAGTTCAATTCCCTGACGTACATCTCCCTGGTTAGGTTCGTGGCGGATGTCGGTAGCAACCAGGCTTAACATTCCTTCCCAATTTTGTTCGTTAAAGTACGCGTAATACTGCTGTACGGTTTCCAGGGCAGTCATGAAATGAGTTTTGAGTTTACAGTGTTATCAGCCATCCGTTTTCAAGTGAATAGTATTCGAAAAAACGAACACCTTAGAAAGATAAAAACTTCGGGCTTAATCATTAAGTTGACAATAGCCGGCTGAAAACGGGAAACAATTTCTAAGTGGTAATCTTCCGGAATAGTTCGATGTTTATTAAATTATAACCTTAGTATTAAAAAACACTTTTCAGTATTCCTGTCCCTTGAACATATTCAGTAAAAACGGTACAGAAATTGCCCGGATACTAGCGAAAATTCCTAACCTAACTATCTTTTCCCTTTCCGAGAACTTTTAGGCCCGCTGGTGTTATTTTGCTTATTCCCGAATGATTTACCACTTGGTCTATTACCCGTTTTACCAACTGATGCATTGGCCGATTTAGCTCGGACAGGTGTTTTGGGTTTGTTCTTTTTTTCGTGAAAGGCACCTTTAAAGGTTGGGTCTTCTTTCTTGCGTTGGTTATCAATTTCACGAAGCAGATCCTGGCGTTCTTCAAAAGGAGTATCTTCTACTTCTACTGCTTCGGGTAGTGCCTCACGGGGGATTTCCTGTCCAATGAGTTTTTCAATTTTCTCGACGTGATATTCCTCTGCCATGGTTACAAACGTGATGGCTTCTCCGGTATGAAAGGCTCGGCCAGTCCGGCCAATCCGATGTACGTAGTCTTCATAAATCAGGGGAACGTCAAAATTAATAACGTGGGTAACTTCCTGTATATCAATGCCACGGGCTGCTACATCGGTAGCTACCAATACCCGGATCTTGTTATCCCGAAAATCCTGCATCGAATTAATGCGGGTGTTCTGACCTTTATTGGCGTGGATAACCCGTACTTCATCAGGTAAGAAAACCTTCCGGGAGATGAATTTGTAAATATTATCAGCCACATCTTTTGACCGCACAAAAACCATGACTTTCTGGAAAGCATCATTTTGCAGTAAATACCCCAGTAAATTGATTTTGGTGAGCAAGTTAGGGACAGCATAAATCACCTGCCGAACGGTAGTAGCCGCTGTTGCCTGTGGCGTTACTTCAATTTTAGTTGGAAACTCCAGAAACTCATGTGATAGCTCTTCTACTCTAGACGGAAAAGTTGCTGAAAAAAGCAGATTCTGACGTTTGCGGGGAATGACTTCGAGAATACGGCGGATCTGGGGCATAAATCCCATATCCATCATTTTATCGGCTTCGTCTAATACCATTACCTTCAGCTCTTTGGTTACAATCTCGCCTCGCAGGTATAAATCCATAAAGCGGCCAGGCGTACTGACCAGAACGTCTACACCGGCCTCTAGAGCTTCGATTTGAGTTTTAGGGCCAAGACCCCCGTAAAGACAAACGGTGCGTAAGTCGGTGTATTTGCTGAGTTGGGTGATGGCTTCGCCAATTTGCATCACCAGCTCACGAGTAGGAGCCAGGATAAGACTACGCGGAGCCTTTCCCTGGGCATATTTAATTTTATAGAGTATGGGTAATACAAAAGCAGCGGTCTTGCCCGTACCCGTTTGAGCAATACCTAACAGGTCATGCCCTGCAAGCACAAGCGGGATCGCCTGTTGCTGAATTTCCGTTGGTTGCTCATACCCTGCGTCTTCAATAGCATTCAACAATTGTCGGTTGAGCTTAAAGTCTTCAAAGGTCTTTTTTTGATTATCCATCCTGCAAAGGTCGTAAAAAAGACTCGGTCTGTAGGTTTATTTATTCGGTTTATGGCCATTCTAACGACCTGTCTCTCTTGTCCTTGACGAATAAAAAGCGGTATTAGTCGAGGAATAACAAAGAAAGCAAGGCAGATCATCTATTTTTAAGCGTTTTATATTCCATCAACAAAAAGATGCGTTCTCATTACTGCCCCCGGAGATTCTCAATCGCTATTGTACTGAGTATTCTGGCCTTGCCAGCGTTGGCTCAGAAAATTGGTGCTTTGACCATTGAGAAAATCATGCGAGACCCCAAATGGATGGGTATTTCGCCAAGTGACCCATACTGGTCAGAAGATGGCACAAAAGTGTATTTTTCCTGGAATCCAGATAATGCGAAAAACGATTCGCTGTATGCATATGAGCTTAATAGCAAAAAAATTATCAAAGTAAGTCCGCTGGACCGGCAACGTATACCAGATGAATCTGGAAAGTATAATAAGGCGAAAACGGTTAAGCTCTATGAAAAAGAAGGCGATTTGTTCTATCTGGACTTAGCCACGAAACAAATTCGTCAGCTCACGAATACCGTTGAAAATGAAACTAATCCAATTTTCAGCAGTGATGAGCGGCAGGTGATGTTTCGGCGGGGCATGAATCTGTTTGCTATGAGCCTGGCCTCGGGGGAAGTAACGCAGTTAACCAATTTTATTCCCGGAAATAAAAAAGCCGAACCCAAACCGAATGATGAAGAAAAATGGCTGAAAGCCGATCAGCTTGCCATGTTTGAAGTATTAAAAGAGCGAGCCGATAAGAAAAAAGAAGCTGATAAAATCAATAAAAATAATGAATCCAAACGTCCAAAGGAATTTTTCCTGGAAGAACGAAATCTGACGGGGATCTCGCCCGATCCGGCGGGTAAGTACATTGCGTTCCAAGTGATGAAACAAGCTCAGGGAGCCAAACGTACCATTGTTCCGAATTACGTTACGGAATCGGGTTTTACGGAAGATATTCCGGGCCGGACGAAAGTAGGTGCTCCTATGGGTTCCACGCAGTTGTTTCTGTATGATGTTGAAAAAGATACCATCCGGGAAATCAGTACAAAAACCCTGCCGGGTATTACCGAACAGCCTGCTTATCTGGCTGATTATAAGAAAAATACAAAAGATACGACCGCCAGGGCTACTAAACCCCGTTCCGTGCAGTTTATGGGAGTGAACTGGTCAGAAGAGGGTTCATATGCAGTATGTATCATTCGCTCACAGGATAATAAAGATCGCTGGATTGTACAGATTGATCCGGGTATTCTAAAACTAAAAGTATTGGACCGGCTACGGGACGAAGCCTGGGTGGGCGGCCCTGGTTCTTATTCTTTAACCTGGCTGGATAAAGAAACCCTGATGTTCCAGTCGGAAGCAACGGGGTATTCGCATCTGTATACCGTTAACCTACGCACGGGTGAGCGGAAGCAACTGACTAATGGCAAGTTTGAGGTACAACAAACGACTTTATCTAAAGACAAAAAAACGATTTACTTTCAGGCAAACGAAGTGCATCCAGGTGAACAACACTGGTATAAAATGGCAGCGACGGGTGGGGAGCGTATTAAGCTGACGAGTATGGTTGGTGCTAATAATGTAACGCTTTCGCCGGATGAATCTAAACTATTGATTCGCTATTCGTCGGCTACCCAACCCTGGGAATTATACCTTCAGGACAACCAGCCAGGAGCAAAAGCCGAGAAGATTACAAGTTCACAAACGGAAGAATTTAAGTCGTATGCCTGGAAAGAACCTCAGATCATTACCATCAAGGCCAGGGATGGGCAGAATATTTATGCTCGATTATACACCCCTAAGAAGAAAAACGGAGCCGCAGTAATTTTTGTACACGGAGCGGGTTATCTGCAAAATGCTCA
>JASGGE010000045.1:0-24943 GCA_047605205.1 Siphonobacter sp. | reverse complement strand
CATTATGGTGGTGGGGCGGGTGAAAAAACACCACAACAGGAAGTACCCAGGGAACTGGACTGGGATATGTGGTGTGGGCCTGCCCCCATGATCCCTTACCATCCAGGGATTCATCCCAAAGGATTTCGCCTTTATCTGGACTATGCGAATGGGCAGTTAGGAGATTGGGGAATCCATTGGATGGATCAGATTCTGTGGTGGAGTGAAGACCCTTTCCCCAGGAAAATTTTCTCAATGGGTGGGCGGGCTATCCGCCGGGATAGTACGGATGCTCCCGATCATCAGGTGGCGATCTGGAAATTTGATGACTTTACGGTAGAGTGGGAACACCGCCTGTTTGCAGCAAATGAAGCCGAACGTACAAACGTGGGCTGCTATTTTTACGGCACCGAGGGAACTTTTCATATGGGTTGGCTTGATGGCTGGACGTTTTATCCAGCGAACCGAAATAAGCCAGTGATTCATCAGGAGCCGCAACTGGATTTGCCCGACCAGCAGAATATTGCCGCATTATGGCGAAATTTTCTGGATTGTATTGAAAGTGGTAATAAACCGATTTGTGATATTGAAATCGGGCAGCGTTCTACCAATATGGCATTATTAGGGATGCTTTCCTATAAATTAGGACAAGAAATTGACTGGGACGGCGAAAAAGAAATAATTACCAATAATGCTGAAGCCAATAAATTACTTCGTCGGGATTATCGGGGAAGTTGGGAATATCCAAAAGCCTGAAAGTAGTACGTATCTTTGGCGGACTTTGACGGGTTCCCTAAAGGCTCCCTATGATCTATTGTCGAATGCAGTCTCTTTTTCAAGTAGAGCATCTCCAGAAGGTTATTCAGGAACATCTTATCATTGAAGATATTTCTCTGACGCTTGAAGCAGGCGAGATTTTCGTATTGGTAGGTGAAAGCGGAGCGGGCAAAAGCACTTTATTGCAAGTCCTCTCGTGTTTGACACCAGCTAGTAGTGGAAGAATCTGGCTTGATGGTAAAGACATTACCGGCTCCGCATTATACCTCATTCCTGGTCATGCTGATATCAAGCTTGTTCCGCAGGAGTATCGGTTGCTGCCTAACCACACCGTTCGGGAAAATATCACTTATGCCTTACGTGAATACACGAAGGAGTATCAGCACGAACGCCTTTCCGAATTATTGCAGCTCACAGGTCTCGAAAGGGTGCAAAATAAATTACCCCGTGAAATTTCGGGAGGTGAGAAACAGCGTACAGCCATTGCCCGTGCCATTGCTGATGAACCGAAAGTATTGCTTCTGGACGAACCTTTTTCTAACCTGGATACCCTGAACCAGCAAAAATTAAAACGTGAATTTCAGCGAATTATTCAGGAAACGGGCATTGCCTGCCTGTTTGTAACCCACGATTTATTGGATGCTCTTACCGTAAGTGACCGTATGGGAGTGATGCATAAGGGGCGGATTTTACAATCGGGTACTGCTACGGAGTTGCTTCACAATCCCGTTAATGAATACGTTCGTGATTTTCTGACTAGTGGCCTGGCAATTCTGGAAGAAGTGAAGCAGCGTCTTTTATAAAGTAAAGTACGCAGATACCTTAATGGCAAACTTATTGATTTTTACGCCGTCAATTGTTGTTGGATTGCTAATGTAAGTAAGGCGGTGCATGGCTTCTACCCGGAAGAATTTAAAGATATTATCAATGCCATAACCCACTTCTACATAAGGAACTTTAGGATCTAAAGAACCAAAGCCCGAAATGGCGTTACCCTGCAAATCATAATCAGGAATAATGTCCTGATTCTTTTGACTTGTGCTACCATACAAGGCATTTACGTTTAAGAGTGTCCGCCATTTTAACTTTTTAATCATGGGAATCCGGTTGAAGAAGAAGCCATCAAAATTGTGTTCATAGCGAATGGAGGCATATCGATCAGACATGAATTCGTAGAAATTCATCGTATTAAAGGCATTTCCTACGTAAAACCAGGACTGATTCCCCAGGTGTGGAAACAGGAGCGGATAAGGTAAAGTAGAAGGTGTATAGCCCGCCGAAATGTTATAGTAGCTTCGTCCAAGAACGCCCACCCGAAAGTTGTCGGCCATGTTTAGCGTAAAGCGGTGATAATTAAAGTCTCCACCCAGTGTATTCTGAAGCCCAAGCGAATAGCGTAGCGTAAAAATTGGCGACTGGGCCGTTCCCATACTGATTCGGTCGTTGTCGTTATAAACAAACAATTCATTACGGGCCATTCGTATTTCAGTAATAAGTTCTGTATTCTGATAAGTGCTGGATTGACTGCCTGTTTCGCTATTGGTTAGGTAAGCAAATTTATACAGTGGATCAAAGGTACGCCGGCGGATACCGATCATGGGGGTTACTCCTTTTACGATTTCCCCGCGTAAATATGCCATGTGTTCCCGCTGATAAAAACCACGTCGATACTTCCCAAAGCGGGCATATGCCGCAAACAGACTATTATTGCCGACTGCCTCAGTGGTTAACCCAATCTGTTCCAAATCATAACTGGTGCTGGCTCCAATTTCTGCCCAGGGTTTCCGGCTGATGATGTATTTGGCATTCGCACCGTATTTCCAGATACCATCTTTTGTACCATAAGCCAGGTAACCACTCATTACCCATTTCTTGCTGAATTCGGCATTGGTGCGGAACCCTGCCCGTAGCCGCAGGCCTTCAATGTTATTGATGGCTCCGGAACTTAAAAATGGGCCGAGCTCAATGCCAGTATAAACCCGCTTATACCCATTTGCCAGAATGGAAATAACCTCGGTATAGCTGCGAACAATGGGAATGTTTTTAACAGAATCAATGAGAGAATAAGCCAGTTTTTCATCATGGGTGAGGGAGTCAGGCCGTTTCTGCTGCCAATACCCATCATTCTGTTCCCGAAAGCCTTCTGTTAGCTCGAGGGTTGGATTATAAAAGGCAGGTTCTCTCGGATGGTTAAGTACAAAATTTCGGTTGGAAACGAAGAATTTAGCCAGAAAGCCAACGGAATTTTTATTGAGTTCACTGACATCAATCAAAACCCGGGTCTGCTGAGGTAACCATCCCTGCTGTATACTATCTGATACAAAAGCTAGTTGCTGGTGAATTTTAAGGCTTTCAACGTAGTTAATATTGGCATCCCCCGAAATTGCCAGATCAACCTGGCGTAAGGCAAACTGTGTGGTATCAATCCATATTTTCCCAACGAATGCAAGGTCCTGTTTACGTTTGGGTGTTACTTCAATTTCATAACAGGGGGAATCGTCAATTTGAATTGTATCAGCCAGAAAGTATTCATAGCTTGTTTTCCAGCCATCGGCAATGGGCGAAATAAAGTCTTTTCGAAGGATACTCAGCCAGTTTTCATAGAAGTTATATTGCTGAAAGGCACTGCCGATAAATTGCGAAAACATGGTGCCGTCTGTAACGCCAACGCCCGTAATTTTCGTTTTACGAATACGCTCTTTACTTAGAGCGGGACTTTTTCGGTAATAATAATCAGAAGAACTTTCCGACAAAAAAATGGGAATAATGGGCTTCCCATCATCCCCGGCAATTTTTTCGAGTTTATCTAACGAGCCCGTAATTTTTTTACCAATACTACTACGTTTAAAACGCTCTGTAATCTGGTTTACGTCAAATTCGTTCTTAACGTAACTTTCATATTCGTAAGCTTCCAGGTTACGTAAATCATGCCGATGCTTGGCCTCAACGGTTTTTCGGATAATCCGATAGGCCGGGTTTTCACCCTTTGCGTACACTCGAACTTCTTGCAATTGAGAAGAACCGGCCGACAATTGGAAATCGATTGTTTGGGAAGCAACATTCGCCTGAATGGCTTTTACTTTCTTATTATAACCAATAGAACTTACAAAAATCGAATCGGATAATTGCTTGGTAACGATGGTGTAGAAACCATCAAAATTGGTATTGGCACCGGCAATACCTCCCTTAAGCCCGACGGCAACAAAAGGAAGGGGCTCGCCGGTTGTTGCATCAGTAACTTTTCCTTTGATGGTAAACTGAGCACGCGACACCAGTGAAACAAGTACAAAACAGCATATTGCCAATAAGCATTTCTTCATTTTATAAATTCAGAGTCATTGGGAAGTACAATGGAAATCAGTAACGTATTAAAGTACAAAAATTATGTTATGCTGTTACAAAATAGCGGCGTTTACTCTTTATTAAATGCAAAAGTGGGAAGCTTTATCGACAAAGCCCTACAGCATGGGTAATGCTTTCAGGTTAAAATTACGTTCCATTAAAAAATTCAATGTTCGGGGTAGTGCATAGCTCAAATTTCGCCAGGCTTTAATGCTATCATGAAAGACTACCAGGCTACCCGATTCACAGGCTTGTGTAGTGCCACGAAGGACTTTTTCCGGCGAGAGTGAAGGAGAATAATCACCAGTGAGGACATCCCACATGACAATCTGATGGTGCTGTTTTAGATGAGCAGCCTGCTTTTTTTTAATACGGCCGTAGGGGGGGCGAAACAGGCGGGTAGGGGGTAAGAGTTGCTGACATTTCTCGACATTGTCAAAATACTTCTGATTTTCAGTATGCCAGCCTTTCAGATGATTGTAAGTATGATTACCAACCGAATGCCCACCCGCTAGAACTTGCTCAAAAATGCCAGGATGTTTTCGGATGTTATCGCCAATGCAAAAAAAAGTAGCTTTTGCACCTACCCGCTCAAGTTCAGCCAGGACAAATTCCGTGACTTCTGGAATGGGGCCATCATCAAAAGTTAGGTAGATGGTTGGTTCTTCAGAAGGGATACGCCAGGTCATTTCGGGATAAACAGCCCGAAAAAGAGGGATTGTTTTATGGAGAAAAAAAGCCAAAATCGGTGCTTTTGAGTTTGAAATCGGAACGAACTTTAATGAGGAAATGAATGAATGATAGAATGGGTAAATATATGCCAGATTAACAAAATAATATTTTCATGACGTTTAACCCAAAGAATCAGATAAAATAATATTTAGGTAAAATATTGATGATCAATAAGATAACTGTTTGTTTTATCGTTGATTAATTGAATTTACTGAAGCTTACGGCCTTTCCAGCGGTAGCCTTTCCCCTGGGCCAGCAATCCGAAAAAACAAACGTAAAAAGGATAAATGAGTTGAGTAAAGGGTATACAAAAAATAGCAGCTGTCTGTTTAAGAAAACGAGCCACCTTAGCCAGAAACAGAAATTCAGCAGTGCACTTTGCCAATACTACCAAAGCCATTACCCAACCCGGCCAAACACCCGTTATCCAGCCTGTTACGGCGATAATAACACTCAAATGCACCAGAAAAACAAAAATGGCCAAAGCAGATACTTTCCAGTCGGAGTAAAACTTCCATTTGCTGGCCCAACGTCGGCGTTGCTGATAAAAAGATTGCCAGCTATGGTGAGCAAACGTAGAAACAATAGCTTCCTGCTGATTAAGGAAATGTACATCATCTGGAAATCGGGCGGCTATTTTGTGCATGAGAAACTCATCATCGCCTGAGGCCAGTTGTTCATTTCCTGTAAAACCCCCAACCTCGTAAAAAGCAGATTTAGCGTAAGACAAATTGGCTCCATTACACATATTCGGCCTTTTCAGGAACATGGAAACGGCGGCAGTACCTACCAAACTGGCAAATTCAATAATCTGAATTCGGCTGGCAAGCGTTCCTTCATCATGAAAAGTAACCAGTCCGGCAATTAACTTCGCCTGGCTATGTTGTTGATAGGTAATGATAGAGCTTAGCCAGTCTGGACCTACCCGGCAGTCGCCATCAGTACTAACAATCCACTCGTGCTGTGCAATTTGTAGAGCTTGAGAAATGGCTCGTTTTTTAGGTGAGGAACCCGATTCACTGGATAGATTCAGAACCGTTAATCGATAATTGGCTTGAAAATTCTCGACTAATTCTGCCGTATTGTCAATCGAATGGTCATTAGCGATAATTACTTCAAACTGATCGGGGGGCAGCGTTTGCTGTTGTAAATCCTCTAGCAGAGCAAGAATGTTTTCAGCTTCATTTCGCACGGGTATAATGACACTTATTCGCAGCGGTTTAACGGAAGAAGTGGTGCCAGGCCTGTACTGAAGCCATTTTTCCCAGCCCATGCACAGGTATATGGCAAACCCAAACCAGATCAATGCAAACCCCAAAAGTATCCATTCAGCTAATGTCATAAAGAAAGGTATTAATCTCCTTTTAAGTATCGGAGTTGAATCACAAATAAAGCCCCTACTAAAACAGGAATAAGAATATTCATCATCCAGACCATCAGCGAAGCTGACGTAACCAGGGCCGGATTAACCTCGTAAAATCCAAAGAAGTAAAGGGTACTAAACGTTCGGATGCCTAGGTCGCTCAGAAAACTAAAAGCCGGAACAATGCTTTTCACCAGAAAAAGTAGCCATACAACCGTTAACTGATCTATCAGGGCCAGGCTTACCCCAAAACCATGTAAAACCAGTAAAAATTGTGATGAATAGGTAAGAAAACGAAGACTGGCAAGCCCGGTAATGTACCAGATGTTTTTAGCCTCATAGGTTTCCAGCACTCTGAAAAAACGAGCCGAGGAAGCCAGCCATGCGATTTGCTCAAGCAGAGGAGCTGCTTTGTCTCGCAATAGCAGTAGCCAGATCGTTACCAGGATACTGAACCACAAGGCGGCTAAAATAAACCAATGACCCCATTCGGTGTGGATACGTATAAGAAAATACGTGTAAGCAAGGGTTCCTGCAAAAATAGTTACCAGAAACTGGATTGTACTTCCTAATAAAAAAGCACCGATACTATTTAGCCGGTTCTTTGATTGCATGAATCCCATCTTTCCGGCCAGATCTCCAACGTTGGCCTGGGAAACAAAGCCCAGCGATTGGCCCGCAAGAACGCCTTTTAAAGCGGTCAGAAAAGACATAGGTTCCAGTTTACAAGCCAAAGCCTGCCATTTACAGGTTTCAATGGAATAATTTAAGATCGTAAGGGCTAAAGTTAAAATGAGCCACCAGGAATTTTGGGTGGAAAATGCAGCCTGCAGGTAATTCCATACTTCTCCCAAGTCCTGTTTTTTAGCCTGTAAGGTTTTCCAGACGATCCAGCCAATTAATACGGGTAAACCCCAACGAAGCAGATATAGAAAAAAACGGCGAAAAGCCGGGTAATTTACGTTATTTTGCATGATATCAGGTAAGACTAACGTGAAGCCAGGAGCTATCCGGGCTTTCAGTTAATCAGACGCAAAGCTATGGCAGAAAAGATAATTTTAGGTGTAGATCCCGGCACGAGATATATGGGATATGGATTAATTCAGGTGGAAAAAGGTGCCGTTTCACTGGTTCAGTATGGTGTGATTAACCTTACCAAATACGATAACCATGAGTTAAAATTAGGTAAGATTTTTGAACGTATTACGGGACTTCTGGACGAATATCATCCCGATGAAATGGCCCTGGAAGCCCCCTTTTATGGCAAAAATGTTCAGTCAATGCTGAAACTGGGTAGAGCACAGGGCGTAGCGATGGCGGCGGCTTTAGCCCGGCAAATACCGATTGTTGAGTATTCTCCTAAAACCGTAAAACAATCCGTAACCGGAAATGGCAATGCTTCAAAAGAACAGGTATTGTATATGCTGGGAACTATTCTGAATGTTCGCCTCGAAGGCGAACGGCTCGATGCTACCGATGCCGTAGGAGTTGCTATTTGTCATTATTTTCATGAAAATTCATTGGCTTCGGCAAAAGGTAAAAAAGCATTAGGTGTAAAACAGGCTAAAAAAGGTAGCTGGTCGGCATTTCTCTCTGAAAATCAGGAACGTATTCTGTAATTTGTTCGTAAAATTCCTTGCATATTATTTTAGTAAAACTAAACTGATTTAATCCATTTTTTTGATCAATAAGTTGAGTATATATTTGTACCGGTATTATAGCGAAGTAAATACCAAAATCGATAATGTAATGGGTTGATAATCAGAACATCATCCTATTATTGTTGCCATTAGCCCAGTCTTTGACTATACCATACGTGTACCATGGAGAGTTATTCAAAAAATCTATCCAGGAAACGCTTCCTGTTTGTCGTACTTCTTTTAGGGATTTTAGCTTTATTTTCATTTATAGCCTTTGTAAGTAATTCTAGATCAAATAATCTAAAGAAAAATATTAATGTATTAGGTCAGGTAAAAGAAACCTATCATAAAATAGATACAAGTATTTCTATTTTGTATCAAGCTGAAAATCATAGTCGTTTATATACAGTGACTTATGATACTGCCTATTTAAGGGCTTACATTCAGGAATTAAATGTAGTTTCTGTTTTGTTAGATAGTATTAAACGAGAAGACGACGAACGATATAATAAAGCTAAAGGTAATGAATATTATAACTTCAGTACTCTGATAAATGAGAAGAAAAATAAAAACAATAAATTCATTCATCTCAAGCAATTAACAGATAGCTTGTTAGCTCTTTCTGCTCGTCGGAAAGAACCTAAACCTGTTAAAAAGCTCGTACTTCCGTATCCTATACGGTCTATTCAAAAAACAGTACGGATTGACACCATTAAAATTGAACAAAAACAAAATAAAAAGAAAAGACTTTTTGGCCGTTTGGTAGACGCTGTTTCTGGAAAAGATAACCAGGTTGAGTTATCTCAAAAGGCATCATCTTCTGAATCCACTGAGAATAAGGAAGAAGTTAAGACACCAGAATTTAAGTATCAGGCCAACGTAGTAGCTATAGACCGGTACTATAAAAATCTGCTTAATTCTAAGAAAGCTATGAATGAAGCAGAGAATGAACTCCTACTGCTTAATGATAAACTTTTTAAAGAATTAAGAGAAGCTCTGTCGACTTTCCGATTGAGTTCTGAGCGATTTATGGAAGCTCAGCGTCATGAATTACGGACCTCTGCTCTATTGGATTTGAGAAAGCTTGATGGGCTATCAATTGCCAGTATTCTGATGGTAGGGATACTTACCATAATCATTGCGTTTAATATTTGGAAAATATTTAAAAGTGACCAGCAAATACTTCAGTTTAGCCACCAGATAAAAGAACAAACGAAAGCTAAGGAGTCTTTTTTGGCGAATATAAGCCATGAGATTCGTACTCCTTTAAATTCTATAATTGGCTTTTCCGAACAGATTACACTTTCTAGCTTAACAGGACAACAAAAAATGCAGTTTGAAGCCATTCAGACTGCATCTAAAATTTTGCTGAATATCGTTAACGATCTCCTTGACTTATCGAAATTTGAAAGTGGTAGTATGGTACTTAAAAAGCAACCTTTTTCACCAGTTGAAATTATCAATGAAGTAGTTACAGTTTTAAAAGTTCAGGCCAATAGCAAGAATCTTTCCATAATAATTAAAGATAATGGTGAATCGGTTGGTTTATTAGGGGATTCATTTCGGTTGAAACAAGTGATTATGAACTTAGTTAGTAACTCAATTAAATTCACAAAATCAACAGGAATAATTACGATTTCTTCGGATGTTATAAGAAAAGAAAATCAAAAGGTTATCTGGAAATTAGCGGTCTCAGATACGGGTGTTGGAATACCAGCAGACTATTTGAGTAGAATATTTGACGAGTTTACCCAAGTTGAAGCGACGCAATCACGGGAAAATAAAACATTGGGTACGGGCTTAGGCCTTGCGATTTGTAAACGCATTGTAGAAGCTCACCACGGTACGATTAAAGTAGATAGTGTAATAAATGAAGGTTCTACTTTTTCTATCGAGATTCCCACGGATATCAGCCCTATTTTTACCGTAGCTCCTACTAGTTCTAATACAGGTGAAATTACGGAACTATTAGCGGGTAAACGAGTACTAATAGTAGATGATAATAGTATGAATTTACTGCTGATAAGTTCTCTTTTAAGAAAACGTGCAGTTCAGTTTGATGAAGCAATGGATGGAGAATGTGCTTTGGATTTAATTAAAAAAAATTCATATAGTTTATTAATTACTGACCTCCAAATGCCAAAAATGAATGGGATTGAATTAACCCAGGCGGTACGGTTGCTATCAGATCATGATAAGGCTTCAATTCCTATCTTAGGTTTTACTGCTCATGTGAGTAAGGAAGACGAATTGAAATTGAAAGAAATTGGTATGTCAGATCTGCTTATCAAACCTTTTACAGAAAAAGAATTCAAACAGATTGTTTCTAAAGTTATGGTGTAATAAAAGAACCGCTTAATGTCAAGCGGTTCTTTTATTTATGAGATAAATTCAGCCGAAATTATCCAACGATTTTCATTTTATCAGGATCCCAGAGAATAGGTTTTTTACGTTCTACTGAAAGGTTGGCCGCCAGGGCAGGAGCGGCTGCCCGGAGACCAAAGACTGCATCTTCTTTGATCATTTCGGGCTTATTGGCTCGAATGGCATTGAAGAATAACGTAATGTGATCGAGGCGGGCATCATAACCCGCAGGAGCATTAAAAACAATATCTGGCTGTTTGTCTAATGTTCTGCTATATTGATCCTTAGGGTATTTGGCATCATATTCTTTCAAAAATGCTTCCTGCATAGCTTTAGGATAGGTAATCAGGGCATCATAGCTTAAACTAAACGGAGGGGCTGTTGGCCGTTTGAAGCGACGTAGAGTGAAATTGTTCCCATTTAGTTCTATGGAACCTTCTGTACCCACAATACGACTGCGATTAGACCCGCCTCCGCCGTCTGCGAGGTTAACCCGGGTGAAAAACTGAAAAGAAGGGTGTGCCTCAGTTTTCGGATAATCCATGAGACCCGACACAATATCGTAGGCGTCCCGCCCATCTTTCCAGTAGTTCAGATCACCCAGGGCAAAAATTTTAGTAGGCCCGCTTGAGCCTGTAATGGTGTGAAGAGTGGTAAGCAGATGCACAAATAAATCACCAGCGACTCCTGTGCCATAATCTTTATAATTTCGCCAGCGGAAAAATCGCTTGTCTTCGTAGGGATGTTTAGGGGCATCTCCCTGGTAACGATCCCAGTCAATTTCCTTTGGATCGGCCTCAAAGGGAATGGTGTATTGCCAGGCTCCCAGAGCATCTACGCGATCATTTGTGGCTTCTACAAACGTAATTTCCCCGATAGCACCTTCTTTTACATATTTACTTGCTTCGAGATTGGAAACAGCCGTGGCTAGCTGACTCCCAACTTCAAACACTTTTCCCGATTTTTTCTGAGCGGCAATTACAGCCGCTCCTTCTTCAATGTGATGAACCATCGGTTTCTCGCAATATACATGCTTCCCGGCATTGAGGGCTGCAATCGAAATGTGATCGTGCCAGTGATCTGGTACACATACTAAAACGGCATCTACCTCCGGACGACTCAGAACTTCGCGGTAATCCCGGGTTGTAAATAAATCATTGCCCCATTTTTCTTTTGCCCGGATTAACCGCTGATCATATAAATCACAAACGGCAACTACTTTTACACCAGGAACTTTTAAAGCTGTGTCGAGGTCAAAATGACCAATAATTCCTGCTCCAATTAATGCAATTTGAATTGTATCATTGGCCGAAATAGACTGAGCAGAAGGAGCCGCGTAGAGAAGCGTGCCAGACATGCCAACAGTAACAGCAGCGGCATGTTTAATAAACGAACGACGGGAATGAGCCATAGGGGGTTCAGAGCAAAATGAAAAACGTTTGTAAAATACAATCTATTCTACAATTGTGCCCCCCCTGACAAGCCTAATTGCTTAATTTTTTATACTGACGCTAAAACATTTGTCGTATAAACGTATTTTGTTACACATAACCTTCCCATATGTACTGGACGTTATTTAGCCTGACGCTGCTATTATTGATCTGCTCAATTATGCCACTGATTCGGCACGATCACTGGACTTTCCGGGTGTTTGATTATCCCCGTAACCAGAAATTCATACTTACCCTGGTCCTGATTATTTGCTGGAGCAGCCGAGAAAATAAATGCAGATACCGATAACAACACCGAGCCGGATGCCGCTCGAAATCCATCACATAGCTGAGTTTGCTGGTTGATTTTTATTCTGGCAACCTAACCTATTAGCTCCCAGGCCGCAGCGACGGAATCGACTGGTAGGCGGCAGCTCCGGTTATAGCATACATAGACCATCGTTCGTTCGTCAGTAGCATTTCTTTGAAGGAGTAAAGGAATTGAACCTGATTGAATCGTTCCGGCTAGTACTTTATTAGGAAGGTACTTTGTTTCCAGCTTTTGTCGAAAGGTATGTGCTTCTTTTCCTACGATGACAATTTCTACGGTAGGTGTACTTTGGTAACTAGCCAGGCTAGCCCAGCAGGTTAAATACTCAGGGTTACTCAGAAGAATATTTTTTACTTTTAAGAGCATCTGTTCAGAACGTTCGCTTAAATCAGGGCGGTCGAGTAGTAACCCGAGCCAATATTGAACTGTAGCCATACTGGCGTTTGAAGAAGGAATAACATTGTCAAATAACTCCTTTTTCCGGGCAATTAAGTCAGTAGAATAAGCCGAATCCGTAAAGAAAAACAAGCCGTCTGCTTCATCCCAGAAATGCTCTACTGAGTAGTCAGTTAATTGTTCAGCCAATCGTAGCCAGTTTTCATCGAAGGTCGCCTGATATAAACTGATATAGGCATTTGCCACACCGGTATAATCTTCCAGAAAGGCAGGAATGCGGGCTTTCCCTTCTTTGTAACTATGGAAAAGCCGTGGGCCGTCCATTAACTGATCGTTCAGAAAATGAGCATTTTTCAAAGCCAGCGATAAAATCTCAGGATCTGCAAAAATGCGGTACGCATCTACCAGACCTTTTAGCATCAGGCCATTCCAGGAAGTAAGAATTTTGTCATCTAAACCGGGGTGCACGCGTTGCTCACGGGCAAGGCGAAGCTTTTCAAACTGTTCCAGTAATTGTCCGGATAATAACCCATTTTCTAACTCAAAGCTTTCCAGACTTCGTTGTGGAAACAGAATATTAGTGCCGGTAGCATGCCCGGTAGCTTCCTCATGATAATTTCCATCAGCAGTTACCTGAAAAAATGCACTCACTAGCTCCGCCCAGACGGGTCCGAGAATAGTTTGTAATTCTTCCTGAGTCCAGGTATAAAACTTGCCTTCTTCGCCCTCACTATCGGCATCAAGGGCCGAATAAAACCCACCTTCGGGCGAAGTCATTTCTCTTTTTAACCAGTTGATAGTCTGAAAAACAACCCGTTTATACAGGGGTTCTTTCGTTACTAACCAGGCTTCTGAATATAAGCTCAGTAATTGGGCATTATCATAAAGCATTTTCTCGAAGTGAGGTAAAAACCATTCGCCATCAGTTGAATAACGGGCAAAACCTCCACCAATCTGGTCATACATACCCCCTAATGCCATACGGTCCAGCGTTTGCTTAATGGCTTGAATAACCGTCGGATCATACGTCTGCTGAAAATAACGAAGAGCAAATAGCCAAATAGAGGGCATAGGGAATTTGGGAGACCCTTTAGTACCGCCACGTTCAAGATCGAACGAATCGGCTAGTTTGGTATATACTGTTTTTACATCAGCTTCGGTAAATGCTCCGCCACTTACCAGACCATATTTCTCAGTTTCTGTGAAATACATATTTTCAGTAAAGCCGTTGGCCGATTGTTGTAAGGCTTCTCGTTGCGTATGAAAAGCTTCTCCAATTTGCTGGCAGATACTCACCCAATTACGAGCCGGGAAATATGTTCCTCCATAGAAAGGCCGGGCATCAGGCATTAAAAACACATTCAGCGGCCATCCACCACGAATACCCATAGCCTGCACGGCATCCATATAGATAGCATCTACGTCCGGGCGTTCTTCGCGATCTACTTTAACACAGACAAAATGCTCATTCATAAGCCGGGCAATTTCTTCATTTTCAAAGCATTCACGCTCCATTACATGGCACCAGTGGCAGGCCGAATACCCGATGGAAACCAGCAAAGGCTTGTCTTCCGTGCGAGCTTTACTTAGAGCTTCTTCCCCCCAGGGGTACCAGTCCACGGGATTATGAGCGTGCTGACGCAGATAGGGCGAAGTTTCGTGAATAAGACGATTCATGGCTGTATGAACACAAGGGTTTGCTTTACCCTTGAGATGATTTTCTGAAAACTGTCTAAAATGAATTTGTAAGTAAGGATAGTATTTGTCATGCTACTATTGTTCTTTTTTAGTCTTGACACGAAAAAAGAACCGAAAAAAGTAAACGACCGCCAACACGGAACCCCTGGATCTGTCGTATACCAGAGCTAGGGGTTTTGCCCCAACGCTCGTTGAGAATATCGTTACTTTAATTTTCGAGTACGTACGAAATACAAAGCAAACTTAGGTAAATACCATAAAAAAGACATTCTCAAGTCTTTTGAATTGCATTATCTTGGCAACTGATTTAGAACCTCTTTACATGAAACGTATCTTTTTAGTTGCAGTAAGTTCTCTCAGTTTTTCCTCCATCTTCGCTCAGGGCATTCGCCTGCAATGCGAATACCTGAAAAATCCTATTGGAATTGATAATCCTACGCCCCGGCTTTCCTGGCAGTTGAAAGATAACCGCCGCGGAGCCCGCCAGTCAGCCTACCAGCTCATTATCGGAACAGACTCTGCTCAAGTCGTTGGGAATAAGGGTAATGCCTGGCAAACCCTCAGGCAGTTGTCTGATCAGCAAAGGGTAAACTATGCGGGTAAGGCCCTGCAACCTTTTACCAGATATTTTTGGAAGGTACTTACTTGGGATAAAGATAAAAAAGCCTTACCGGCAAGCGAAGTAGCCAGTTTTGAAATGGGTATGATGCAAATGCGTAACTGGAAGGGCTCCTGGATTAGCGATACGCGTGATATACACCTGAAGCCTGCTCCTTATTTTCGGAAAGCGATTGAGCTAACAAAACCGGTTCGTTCGGCCAGAGCATATATCGCCGTAGGAGGCTTGTATGAACTCTATCTAAATGGGCAAAAGATTGGTAATCATCGACTTGACCCAATGTATACCCGTTTTGACAGACGTACCTTATACGTCACCTATGACGTGACACATCAGTTGCAAACGGGTAAGAATGCTATTGGCGTTTTACTAGGGAATGGCTGGTATAACCATCAGTCTACGGCAGTGTGGTATTTTCACGAAGCTCCCTGGCGAAATCGCCCCACTTTTTGTATGGATTTACGAGTTACGTATGAAGACGGAACCGTTGAAACGATTACATCAGATAACACCTGGAAGACCAGTTTGAGTCCGATTGTGTTTAATAGCATCTACACCGCCGAACATTATGATGCCCGGAGGGAGCAACCCGGCTGGAACAGGGCTGATTTTGATGATTCAAAGTGGAAGGCTGCCGTGTATCGGTCGGCTCCTTCCGAAAACATTGTGGCACAGGCCCTGCAGCCGGTTCGTAATGTCGAAAAGATCTCGGCTAGAGAAATAAAACAACTAAATGATACCACCTGGGTGTTTAATCTGGGGCGAAATATTTCAGGAGTTAGTGAGCTAAAAATAAAAGCAGAGGCTGGTACCGTTGTTAGGCTAAAACACGGTGAACGGCTTTATCCGGATGGTCATGTGGACCTGTCAAACATTGATGCTCATTATCGGCCAACCGACAATCAGGATCCGTTTCAGGTAGATATTGTTACCCTCAGTGGGCGTGAAGACACCTTTATGCCGAAGTTTAATTACAAGGGTTTTCAATATGTTGAACTGACTTCTTCCAAACCTGATTTGAAACTAAATACAGATCAGCTGACGGCATATTTTATGCATAGTGACGTGACTCCGGTTGGTGAGATTAAAAGCTCCAATTCAGTAATTGATAAAATTAGTTGGGCAGCGAATAATTCTTATTTGTCAAACTTGTTTGGTTATCCGACGGATTGCCCGCAACGCGAAAAGAATGGCTGGACTGGCGATGGTCAGATTGCCATTGAAACCGGATTGTATAGTTTCGATGGAATCACCATATATGAAAAATGGTTAGCTGATCATCGGGACGAACAACAGATGAATGGGGTGCTTCCGGCAATTGTTCCGACCAGCGGGTGGGGTTATGATTGGGCGAATGGGCCCGACTGGACGAGTACCATTGTCATTATTCCCTGGAATCTCTACTTATTTTACGGCGATATTAAACCCCTGGCGGATAATTATGAAAATATGAAACGCTACGTTGATCATATTACAGAAATTGCTCCGTCTGGCTTGACAACCTGGGGACTGGGAGACTGGGTGCCAGTAAAATCAAAGTCACCAGTTGAGCTTACTTCAAGCGTTTATTATTACGTGGATGCGAATATTGTTGCGAAAGCAGCAGCTTTGTTACAACACCCGGATGATGCCAGGAACTACGCAGCTTTGGCGGCAAAAATTAAAAATGCCATTAATGCAAAATATCTGAATGCTATTACGGGAATATATGGTGCTGGTTTGCAAACCGAGCTAAGTGTTCCTTTGCAGTGGGGGGTAGTTCCTGAGCAGTTAAAGGCGAAAGTGGCTGATAATCTGGCAAAGAGAGTCTTGGCAGATGGAAAGGCTCTGGATGTAGGATTGTTAGGTACAAAAGCCATTTTAAATGCCCTAAGTGAAAATGGCCATGCTGATATAGCTTATTCATTGGCTTCGCGGGATAAATACCCCTCTTGGGGCTGGTGGATTAAGAACGGAGCGACTACCTTATATGAAAACTGGAACATTCAGGCGAAGGCAGATATTTCACTAAACCATATCATGTTTGGTGAAATCGGAGCCTGGTTTTATAAAGGTTTAGGAGGTATCAAGCCTGATCCGCAGCGGCCTGGGTTTAAAAATATATTACTGGAACCTCACTTTGTTGAAGGACTAAATTTATTCGAAGCTTACCATGAAGGCCCTTATGGCACGATACGATCATCCTGGAAACGGGTGAATGAAAATTCCGTCGATTATCATATTATTATACCGGCTAATTCTACGGCTACTTTAATTCTGCCAGATAAAAAAGTAAGTGAAAAAAATAAGCAGTTAAAACCTTTAAGCAACGGTCATTATACGCTTTTTGCTGGGGAATATTGGTTACGAATAGAGTAAAGTATTGCATACTCTTATATTTTCCATCAGATTAATACGGAGCTTAAAACGGATTTGATAGCCCGGCCGCAAGGGTGTAAATCATTGGTTTCATGGATGCATTGCTGAAAAAGTAGCGAATCATTCTGTTACACCCGTGCTAACAATGGTACAAATACCGAACAGATCAGATTAAGTACACACCATTGTCTTCCAGGCGAATGACTCGTTCACGGTAGAGAGCTCCAATGGCTTTTTTGAAATTCTTTTTACTCATTTCCAGTTGCTTATAGATGAGCTCCGGAGCACTGGCATCGGTTAGGGGCAAAAAGCCTTCATTCGCTCGCAATGCACGTAATACTTTTTCGGTGTTTTGGTCAATGTTTTGAGTATAGCCAGTGGGCTGAAGCGAAAGGTCAATGTTTTTGTCTGGCCTGACTTGCTTGATATATCCTTCTATTCTTGACCCCAGAGGAAGTACTTGAAATACCTCGTTGAAGTAAAGCAAACCTTTATAGTGGTTATTGATGATGGCGTTATAGCCAAGGTCACTGCGTTCGTAGACGAGCAACTCAACCTCTTCACCCGTATGAAAAGGAACACGCTCGTATTCAAGGTACTGGCCCACTTTGCAGGTGCCAATTAGCCGGTCAGTTTCATCGTCAGTAACGAGACAAATTATTGTCCAATCACCCGGCTGAAGGGGCTGGTATTGTTCTGAGAGCGGAACGAGTAAGTCTTTTTCAAGGCCCCAATCCAGAAAAGCTCCAAAAGGAGCAATAGCTTTTACTTGCAGGTAAGCAAACTCGTATAACTCTACATAAGGCTGAAGGGTTGTAGCAATAATACGATCTTCTGAATCCCGGTATACAAACACCTCTATTGTCTCACCTTCCTGTAATGTTTCTGGAACGTACTTATTCGGTAGCAATACTTCATCTCGCCCATCCCCCAAAAACATCCCTACGCTAGTCATACGTAAGGCAGTAAGGGTATTCTTCTTTCCAAGAGAAATCATAGTCGTTTAATTATGAAATGATAACTGAGTCAGCAGTTACAAAGGTCTAAAAATGGCAGTCCTGTTTTCAAGTATTGAATGGACAATCGTTAAAAAGACGTATAACTCAAAACGTTTTAGGGTAAAGGCCTGTTAAAGCATATAAATAGAACAAAAAATCTTTTGATACTTGATTGAAGCATGTAGCGTTACATTTTGATTTAAAAACATTCTTATTTGGTTAATAGCTAGTGCAATATTATCCTAACAATACCTTTAAGCACCATTATGGTGGAAAATTACTTATATGTTTTTGATTCTACTAAAATAAGATTTCAGCGGTATATAGAGTTTTGCCGTTGTTGGTGACGCTTCACCAAACACTAACAACGGCAAGGTATCTGCACAACAGGCTAAGGTAAGGTTACCTGGGTAAAAGCACACAAGGGTATACGCTAACGGCCGCTGCCTTATTTGGATGGCTTCACCAGCGGTGATAATAGTGAATATTCAAAAATTTTAAGCCCTATCAGGGGATCTGTCTATATAAAACCACAGGTGATTTTTCGTTTGTAGAACAATGGTTTTATCCGATTAATGGGGTAACAAAAGTGCTGGTTCAGAATTTTGACCTGGATGGAGGTATGGCCGCTGCTAACTGGGATGAAGATATTGATGTCGTGCCAGATAATTATTCAAAAGACTTTAATAACATGGAAGATTTTGAATCTCAAAAGAATACAAAACGCCTATTTGTACGCTTTATAAATCGGTCTGAAGTTGTTAAATGATATAAGATAAGGCATACGCTTTTTTTACTTATCAACGTGCATTGATTTCTACAATACGTCGATAACATTGGGTTCTTGATCGGTTTTAATCTTTGCATGTAGAACCTTTCAATAATAATTTCTCTAAAATTGCATCTCATAAAAATCTAATTTTTGATTGGCATACGACAAAAATTGGTCGTTTGTGATGGTAGTAAATTGAATTAAGAAAGTATTTTTGTGCACTTATAATGGTTTGAAAATTACATGGCTTCGTCCGAAATAAATTCATTTTTGGAAGAACAAAATCTCTGGGACCGCTTCAGAGCGGGCGATGCTGATGCATTTTCAGAATTAATGAAGCGATACTTCCGGCTACTGTTTCGCTACGGAACGCGTATTTCACCGGATCCGGATTTTGTAAAAGATTGTCTTCAGGACGTTTTTTTTGACTTATGGGAGCATCGCAAAACGATTGGACAGCCTTCAGCCATTAAACCCTACTTATTGAAGGCCATTCGGCTACGTATTTTCAGGGAGCAAGGAAAATGGGCTCGTCACGATGAGATCGAAGAGGGTTTTCAGGTTGAATTTTCAATTGAAACAAAGTTGATCGATCAGCAACTGGCTGCAGAAACGCACGAGAAACTGGAACGCCTTCTCAACGAGTTGCCTAAACGTCAGAAAGAAATTCTATATCTGCGTTTTTACGAAGAACTGTCGCACGAAGACATTGCCCGTATCATGACCATGAATCGGCAGTCGGTATATAATTTATTACATGAGTCAATTGGAAAACTTCGAAAAAAATGGCACGGCGAATGGGCATTAATAGGTTTATTCTTGCTTGAAATTATTAATTAACAGTGCTATAATTATCATATTTACTTATCAAATTTTTGAGTATATTCAATTAAATTAAACTCTTTTATTATGGATATAATTAAGAGAAAAACAGTGTTTTATCATCAATAATGAAACACTGTTACTTTCTACCAGTGTATAACTATTTTTTGTATTTAATGGTTAAGTATTCCTTTTTACCTGAAAAGAGTTCTACTAATTCTTATCTGATTACAATCTAAAAGAAGTCATTCCAACTATTTTTAGTTAATAACCTGCTGAAGATTAAAGAGTTATTGTTTATTGACTTGGAAAATTTATCTTTTTTTGATATTTTTTTTCATTTAGACCAGTAGATTGGAACATTACAAGAATAATACTGACAAGGAAACCTATTTAAACTTCTATTTTATCGATGAAAACTTATACATATTTTGAAATAGAAGACTTTCTGTCGGATGATGCTTTTCTTGCCTGGACTATAGGAATTCGAAATGAATCTACCTTGCCGCTTGAAGAGTGGATTCGTGAAAACCCTCAAAAGCAGGACTTGGTTTATGAAGCTCAGCAACTTGCAATGGCCATTCAGGTAAAGCCTCATATGGACTTGTCTGACGAAGAGCTACATGAATTGATATATCTTGTCCAGCAGAAATTAGAAAAGAAAACACGCTCGTTTAAACGATATTTCAGTTGGTATTACGCTGCAGGCATTGCAATAGTGCTTGGTGTATCATCTTACTGGTTTCTTACCCTAAAAAAAAGTACATCCTATCAGGTACTTGTCACGCAGTCAAATAAGTCACTGGTTGAACGCATTAATGGTACGCTTAAGCCCTTGGTTGTGAACCTCCCGGATGGTAGTGTAGTGGTTTTAAAACAAAACTCAAAAGTCAGCTACCTCAAAAATTTCAATGGTGCCACGCGTGAGGTGTTTCTGGAAGGGGAAGCCTTGTTTGATGTGGTACGTGATCCTAAACAACCGTTTTATGTATACGCTAACGATTTAGTGACGCGTGTGCTAGGGACAAGCTTCATTATCCGGGCCAATCAAAAAAATGTTACGGTTTCCGTCAAATCAGGTAAAGTATCTGTATTTACACAGAAGAAAATAAAAAAGGAAGCGGATGTTGTTCTGATGCCGAATGAGGAAATTGTGTTTACACCAGAAGAAGATAAGCTGGTAAAAGCAAATATTTCATTTCCACAAATGCTGATTCAGAAAAAAGTAAATGCTTCTTTTGATTTTTCTGATGCTCCGCTTGCCAAAGTATTTGATCATTTGAAATCTATTTACGGAATTGACATTATCTACGATTCAGAACAATTGGCAAAGTGCCCCTTAACGGCCTCTTTTTCGGTTGCTGATAAACCTTTACAGGATACATTAAATATTATTTGTAAAGCCATTGAAGCCCACTATGATATACTTGACGGGCAGGTCATTGTATATGGAAAAGGTTGTAAAGGCTAAGTTTTTATTTTACAATTATTCTAACAATAACTCTAGCCAATTGCCTATGAAGTAAAGCGTTTCCGCCTCTTCAAAAAAGCCGGCAGTGTGCCAGCACTGCCGGCCCGTCCACACTCCATTGCCAGATAGGGCATCATAAGACATCCTTGATTAAGGATGCCAGGTGGAACTTTTGTCGAATGACATTTCAACAAAACATTTTAAATGTATGAAAAAAAAGAAACAGGTACTGTTGACACTTATGAAAATCAGTTTGATGCAACTAGTACTGGCAACAATGATGTTCAGCGTCAGCTTTGCTAGAGATGGCAAGGCACAAGATGTACTTAACCGAAAAATTAGTCTTAACATTCAGGATCAGTCCATCAAAAATGTACTCCGAACCGTAGAAAAAAAGACCAGTGCTCATTTTGTATACAGTTCACATTTGATTCAAGCCGAACGGAAAGTATCCATCTCTGTATCGAATGAATCATTGGAAAAAGTGCTGACGCAATTGTTACAGCCACTAAACTTGACCTATGAAGCTTCTGGGGAAACGATTATTTTAAGTCGTAATTACACGCCAACTCCACCAAAGACTACGGGAAAGACAAATCTGCAAATGTACAATGCTGCAATACCCACGGTAGTCATTACTGGTAAAGTAACAGATGAGTCAGGTGTAGCAATACCAGGGGTGAGCGTTCGCTTAAAAGAAATAGCGAATTTGGGCACTAGCACAGATGCAGAAGGGAAATTCACGCTGAACATTCCTGAACTAAAGGGAACCCTGGTGGTTTCATCAGTTGGCTTTGTAACACAGGAAATGCCAATTAATAACCAATCGAATTTTAACATTATTCTAGCTGCTGATACCAAACAATTGGGTGAAGTAGTTGTGGTTGGTTACGGTACTCAGAAAAAAGCCGATCTGACAGGGGCGGTTTCTGTAATTAACGTTGATCAAATGGCTCAACAGCCCACTACGAACCTCTCTAACCAATTACAAGGTCGGGCTTCTGGGGTTACAGTATTAGGTTCTGGTCAGCCAGGTGAGGCTCCACAAATTCGTATTCGTGGGATTAATACCTTTGGAAATAACACACCACTATACGTTATTGATGGGGTTCCTACCCAGAATATCAATGACATCAACACCAATGATATTGCTTCGATTCAGGTGTTGAAAGATGCCGGTTCGGCTTCTATTTATGGTTCACGTGCTGCTAACGGCGTGGTGATCATGACGACCAAACGGGGTAAGGGCAAAGTAAAAGTATCGTACGATGGCTGGTTTGGAGTGCAGGTGCCGAAATCTGGTAATGTCTGGAACATCCTGAATCCGCAGGAAATGGCGAACCTCAAATGGCAGGCTTTGTCAAATAGCGGTAGTGCCCTGGTAGATGATCAATATGGTAGTGGTTCTACACCGGTTCTGCCAGATTACATTGTTCCAACCGGAGCCTCAGAAGGTTCAGACGAAGTAGACCCTTCTCTGTACTATGTGAATCCGAACTATACCTCAACTACTGATTTGGCTAGTTTTTATCGTATAGTAAAAGCTAATAAGACTGGTACTGATTGGTATCACGAAATTTTCAAGCCTGCAACTACCCAGTCGCATAACATATCAGTTAGTGGTGGTGGCGAAACGGGTAGTTATTTCTTTTCCTTAAATCATACGGACCAACAAGGTACACTGATTAATACCTACATGAAACGTTATACCCTGCGTACAAACAGTTCGTATAACGTAACTGATAAAATACGCGTCGGTGAAAATCTTGCCGTTTCGGTAGTTAGTAACCCCCAAATTACCAATTTAAGTGAAGGGAATGCAATTGGTATGGCATTCCGGGAACAACCCATTATTCCAGTATATGACATCATGGGTAATTATGCCGGCTCATATGGTTCTGGTTTAGGTAATGCGGCTAACCCGGTTGCTAATCAGCAACGAACCAGTAATAATAAAGCAGTAACGTCACGGATTTTTGGAAATATTTTCGCCGAATTTGATTTCTTGAAAGACTTTTCATTCCGCACTAGTTTCGGGGGTGAATATCGTTCTTTATCCAGCCATTCCTTTACGTACCCTCAGTATGAAAATGCTGAAAATACAACAACGAATTCCTATACTGAAGGTGCAGAAACATTGTATAACTATACCTGGACGAACACATTAAACTACCACCATACATTTAATACCATTCATGATATTAAAGTATTGTTAGGTACAGAAGCGTATTACAATTCAGATCGTACGGTTGGGGGTACTACTACGGATTATTTCTCATTTGATCCGGACTATACTACTTTGTCAACGGGCTCTGGCACTCAAACCAACTACAGTACTGCTGCCCGGGATGCTTTATCCTCATATATCGGTCGTATCGATTATAATTTGTTAGATAAATACATTATTTCTGCGACACTTCGTCGGGATGGTTCTTCTAAATTCCTGACTCAGCAATTCGGCTGGTTTCCTGCGGTGAGTGCTGGTTGGAGAATTTCGAAAGAAACATTTATGAAAAATATCGACTGGATTACGGATTTGAAAATCCGTGGTGGTTACGGGGTAATGGGGAATCAGTTAAACGTAGATGCCGCCAATGCCTATACCACCTACGGAAGTAGTCGCTATTATTCTTATTATGGAATTACAGGTGCTGATGCTACTACAACAAGTGGGTTATATCGTACTCGTATTGGCAACCCCGATGCAAAATGGGAACGGAATATTAACTCAAACATTGGGGTAGATGCTTCTTTGTTTAATGGTAAATATGACGTAACCGTTGATTTTTATCGTAAGGAAATCAAAGACCTGCTTTATAATACAACCCTTGCTGGTACCTACGGACTCGGGACGGTTCCTTACGTAAACATTGCCCGGATGCGTAACCAGGGTATTGACCTAGCGTTAAGTGGAAACTGGGATCTGAAAAAAGATTTGAAACTGAATGCAACCCTTACGTTTACCAGTTACAATAACAAAATCCTGAACCTTACTTCTGGTATTACTTATTTTGATACAGACGCTCGTCGTTTTAGTGGTAGCTATATTGTACGTAACCAGGTTGGGCATTCAATGTCGCAATTCTATGGTTATAAAATCGTTGGTTTCTGGAATACTCAGTCTGAAATTGACGAAGCTGATGCTGCGGCACAAACTTCTTCAGGAGATGCGAGCACTACCTACCAGAATGCTGCTGGCGTAGGTCGGTTCCGTTATGCCGATACCAATGGTGACGGTATTGTCTCAGCTGATGACAAGCAATTCCTGGGTAACCCTAACCCCAAATTCAGCTACGGTATCAATCTGGGCCTTACCTACAAAAACTTTGACTTTAGTATCTTCCTGTATGGTACATACGGAAACGATATCTGGAACAACGTAAAATGGTGGACTGATTTCTATGGAAACTTCCAGGGTGCAAAGAGCAAAACGGCATTATATGATTCCTGGACTTCAGAAAACCATAACGCCAAAGCCCCCATTCAGGAGGTTTCAGGTTATACCAGTACGACCGATGTGCCTAACTCTTATTACGTAGAAAAAGGTTCTTATCTGAGAGCCAAGAATGCTCAGATCGGGTATACGCTACCAGCCAGCTCCTTAAGCAAAATTGGAGTAAGCAGACTACGAGTGTATTTACAATCAGCTAACCTGTTCACGATTACCAAATACTCAGGGCTTGACCCTGAAGTAACGGGTGGTACTACCTCATTTGGTATTGATGAAGGTACTTACCCGAATCAGCGTCAATATCTGATTGGTCTGAACTTAACATTCTAATTCATTCTATTAAGCTACAGAGAAATGAAAAAAATATCGAGATATGCAGTAATAGCGGGAATGATGTTCG